>WAKY01000134.1 GCA_015523135.1 Candidatus Aciduliprofundum sp. | reverse complement strand
AGATAACCTTTACATATTCTTTGATAACTTTACTTCTGGTTCAAAATTTGCTTATTTTATTTATAATACTCACACTGGTGTTTTAACAAAAATTTCAGCCAATTGGGCTTGGGAAAACACTATTGATATCTCAGCAGCAACATACACAGACCCTTCAGGGAATACTTATATTTATGTAGCATATGACTATGCAAATGGGAGCTCAGATTATAATGTTGGCTTAATGAAAATAATCAACAACAAGTATATCTATGATTACCATAGTTTTGCGAGCTCATCATATATAGAAGCACTTCCAAGGATTGCTATTTCTACAGGTAGCACTCCCAAAGTATTCGTTACTTATTATGAAGATAATGATAGAGGAATAGTAATAGCCAATAATACCGGCATAAATTCTACAAAATGGTCTGGAAGAATAATATATGGTTCGTTCAATGGATACTATGGATATTATAGATACACATTTCCCTCAATTTATGCATCTGGAGACTATGTATACGTTGCATTTAGTGGCTGGTATGTAGTCACTTTATTAGGTTCCATAGTATATTCTAATTGGGATGTAGGACTTATAACTTCAACAGATAATGGAAATACATGGAGCAGTGTGATTTGGGTAAATGGCAGTCTATCAAGTGATAGTGAAGTCTATCCATGGGTAGTTGCCAACGGTGCTGATGTCTATGTATTTTATTTAGATTATTCCACAGGTTACATATGTATGAGAGAATCCACAGATGCGGGAAATGATTGGAATTCTGTGGAAACTGTAAGTGATCAAGGCTCAGGAGTTGCAGTATATGGAACAGTAGCTGCATACATTGATAATAATAATGTTTATGTGGTATGGACAGACGATAGAAATGGAAATTACGATATATACTTCGATAAAATTCCAGAACTCCATAATTTTGCAATCCTTATAATCCCATTACTTGCAATAATAGTAATTTCAAGAAGAAGAAAGAATAAACAATAAAAATAAGGGGGAAGGATTACTCCCTCTTCATCTCTATTTCGATGGAAGAGACATTTGTTTCTCCTTTCTCGCTCTGCAAGCTCTCTGTGCCAATCTTTATTTCTCCATACTGCAAACTTGGTACAAAGCGGTTGCGGACAATTTCTGCAACATCAACGGCCTTGCTTATGGCCTTTCCTCTTGCCTTCAAAATTACAGTGTTCACGCCGCTGTTAAACTGTGTCACAACAGCAAGTACATAGTTCATTGTTGGCTTCTTTCCTACGAATACAACGTTTTCTTCTGCCATTTTTATCGCCTCCTTATTTTCTGGGTATGTGAGGAATAGGATTTCTCTATTTATATTTTTCTTTGAAAAAAAGGGAAAAATTATAGCTTGTTTCTCTTCTCTCTCCAAGATGCCCACATATAGAGGAATGTTGGCAGTATAAACACTGAGAGCACAAAGCTGTAGAGAATTGAAAGTGCGGCAATCTCTCCAAATTGTCGAATTGGTGGCATGGAAGATAGCATCAGTGTTCCAAATCCTGCAAGTGTAGTAGTAGCTGCACCGAATATGGATGTACCTGTATGCTTGACAGTTTTTCTTATTGCATCCTCTATGCTCTTTTCATTGCTCCAATCTTCAAGGAATCTATGGGTTATGTGAATAGCATAAGTTATTCCAAGCCCTATTGTCAGAGATGTAATGGTTACTGTTACCACATTAAAGTTTATGTCCAAAGCATACATACTTCCAAGAAGCCAGAGTAAACTTAATACAACAGGAATAGAGGTTATCAACCCAAGTACCCAACTTCTCTTCTCATAGAAGAACACTATTGTGAGTACAACCAAAGAAGCTATTATTGTTATCCATAGAGAGCGCCACTGGCTACCTTCCAGCATATCAAGGATGTGGAATGTGAGAAGGTTTGTACCTGTAGGTATGGCCTTCAATCCTACATCTTTTAATGGTTTAATGTCCTCATTTATTTCATCTGAAAGTATCCTATTTTCCTTATCGTTGCTAGCAGAGCTGCGTATTATGATAAGCATGGAATCGTAAGTATTGTTACTCTTATGCAATATTGATTTCCCATCGGCATTCTCATAGAGCCAATCATAAATTGCTTTGATATTTTTATCAGGCAATCCATCTCCATCTGTATCATTTCCCATAACAATCTTCGCAAATGTGCTGTTTTTCTCTTTCCATTCAGAGATTAGAGTAGTTATGCTGGAAGATTGTGAATAATCCACATAATCATCATCTTTTAGGTTCTCCATAGTACTCTGTACTGCCTTCAAAGCCGAAGGTGAGGTTACATTTCCTTCAATTAGAACATAATTATCGCTCATTCCAGAGGTGTTGAAATTCTCTGTCATAAAATTAATTGTATCTGTAATCTCTAAGTTCTGAGGTAGAAAATCCTTTAGATCAAATGTAGTGCTAACATTCATTCCTCCATAAATAGCCACGCCACTTATGATCAAGACAATGGTAATAACTGCAATTCTATGATGTTCTGCAGCTATTGCACTCAAAGCCATAAACCTGTTCAACACAACAAGTCCAGAGCCTTCCTTCTCTTTCTCTTTATTTACCTTTAACTTTCCTTTCTTCTCTCTATGCTCATCAATAAGTATTTTCATTGCTGGAATCGCAGTTGTGAAGATTATAAATGCACCAAATATGCCCACAGCGTTCATTATTCCAAAATCACTAACTGGTGGGATAGGTGAGGAAACATTTGAAAGAAATGCTATGATTGTAGTAAGTGTAGCTAAGATAAGTCCCATCCCAAGGTGGGTTATCATCTCATTCATTGCGTCTCTCACTTTTCTTCCCTTTCTAAGCTCTTCTCTATAACGCAATATGGTGTGTATAGCATAATCTATTCCCAAGCCCACTAAGAGAACTGCTACTGTTGTGCTTATCTGATTAAAGCTATAATCCATCATAACACCAAATCCATAGGCCCAAGCTATAGCCATTCCAAGACCTAATAGGCCTAGAAGCGTATCAACTATGCTTCTAAATGTTATGAGAAGTATAACAATCACCAATATTATGGCTATGGGAAATATCACATTCATAGTTTCATTAGATGTTTTCTCCGTTGCCTGTGAGATTAGATAAGTACCCATTACCATCACCTTGCTAGAGACATTAGATTCCTTTGCTATACTCTCAACTTTCTCCTCCAAAGTTTCCATTCTCTTGCTATGCTGAGTATCACTCTCCCCTGGCAATCTAGTATCATTTAACATAACGATGATCATAGATGCTTTTGCTGTCTTTCCATTGAAATCCTTTGAAAACATACTTTTTAGCTGTCCGGAGAATTTTTGCATCATATAGGTAAATCCACTCATATGCGGTAAATTTGAAGCTAGGGAATTCAAGGAATTGGAGGCTGCGGAGATGTTTTTATGAAGCTGGGCATACATTTCAATCATATCACTAACATTGGAATCTCCTGTAGTAGAATAAACAAAGTTCATATTCTCCAATAATTTCTCAACTTCATTTGCAAAACTGCTCATATTTGCACTTGCGTTTTCAACTATAGGAATTGTGGTATTAATAGTATTCATAAACTCAGATACATCGTAATTTTCAATATTTGATACAGTTTGAGTTATATCCTTGTAACTCATATTTTTTAATATATCCTTTTTCTCAGAATATGAAGGATTTAGATCAGGTAATTCCACACTTGGGGTTCCTGGCATTGAAGGTTGCTCCCCCTCATACTCTTTACCTATTTCCATCATTCCCATTATAGTTAGGTACATACTTTGTATCTCTTCCTTGTACTTTGGTGCCACATTAGAATCAAAGGCATGCTTGAGAGAATAAAATATCGTGAAATCACCCATATTTCCTCCTTGTCCTCCTTCATTCATCATTTGAAGTGTTAATACAAAAATGTTCATAGCATATTTTCCTACATTTGAGTTTTGTAATACATAATCCAAATCATTGAGCATCTGAGAGTACCAATGGTAATAAGAAGTATCCATAGCATTCATAGCTTCCTCTATAAACCCTTTTTGTCTCTCTAACTCCGTATTAGCATTTCTCAAATATCCAACAAGATAATCGATATGAGCAGTTGTATTCTCAACAGTATCATAATCTATCTCCATCTTTATACCCGCAAGAGAATTGTTAAGTATAATTGCCCCTTGATAATTCTGGATGAATCCCTGCACTGCGGGAAGGGTTGCATTTGCTTCATATAAAAGATCATAAAAGATGTAACTGCTTTGCATCCATTGCTCCAATGTATCATCTAAAATCTCTAACATATTTTTGAAATCTCCCGAAGATATTGTAAGCATAGTGGATATGTTCTCTTTCAAACTCTCTATATCATTAGGGCTTAAAGTACCCATTTTGAAGTCATAGATGAATTGTGAAAGGGAATTGTTGAATGAATAATAATATGGATACACCATGGACATCTGTGCAAGATTTGAAGATACACCTTCAATTGTCTTATTCATTATGTATAAAGCTGTAGCGTTATCCCCACTCATAACACTACCCTTCACCATATTCAGAGCATTTATAAGCTGATCATTTCCATTTATAGCCGAATTTATGGAAGATAGGGAGTAATCCAACGAGCTTTCAGTAAATGTATTTGTCAAAGAGAAATAATGCACAGATATACTCTTATTTTCTAAACTCATATTAGAAAGTATATCGTTCACAAAATACTGAAATAAAGGATTTTCACTCTCATTTCCATCAGTGGAATTTCCCAAGGGTGGCGTGAGCATAGTCAATACCTTTGATTTTTCAGAGAAATCAGATGAGTAGGTAAGTACATAGGTCAAATTCTGCAAAAGTGGCTCAATTTTACCCATACCCGTTTCATTGGAAGATGGCTTAGAGAACATCAATAGAACTATGTTCTTTGCATCCTCCCTTATATCTGTAGCATTTTCATATATATCCCTATAATCACCCATAACAGAGCTCATCATCCTTATTGGAATAAGGGCAACTGTGAAATTAAGACCCTTTATCTCACTGCTCATATTTTTAAGCAATTTAGTTAGTTTATTTTCAAACTCAATGGTCATATTGCCCATTATAATTATATCTGCAGGGGAGATTATACTCTCACTTGGAGAGTTGGGAGTTCTCAAATTCTTCGATATTACACTATCATTTTGTAAGTTTTCTTCAATCGTGAGCATATCCATCAAGGCTGATTTTGAGAGTGTATTATTTGATACAAGGATAACTTGAACAATATCCGTATCTCCAAAATTCTCACTTACCTTCATCTGCGCCTTAACCATCTCGTCATTAGGTAAGAATGTGCTAAGATCCGCACTCATCTGCATTTGAGCAGCATAGAATCCAAATATAGATGTTATGAGGAGTATGATTATTATCGTCGCCACAGGCCTCTTACTTACTACGTTTCCAAGAGATCTCAAATCCATAATGACCACCTAATTGG
>WAKY01000133.1 GCA_015523135.1 Candidatus Aciduliprofundum sp. | reverse complement strand
TTTATCCTCGCTATTATAACAGTTCCGGGATGGCTTGCAATTTACGCCGCATCTTCCAATGTATCTGTTCCAACAATGTTGCTCATAATAACAATAATTGAAGTTGTCTTTGTTCCTATGTTCTTTGGGATTTTAACAAGAGAGGCATTAATAAGGAAAAAAGGTAGAGAGGGATTTCTCAAGCTCAAACCACTGTTTCCCGCAGTGTCTTTAATCGGTATGTACACTATTGTATTTCTAATATTCATGGAGAAGGCAAAGCTAATTGCTAAGAAACCAGAGATGGTTCTCATAGCCCTCATTCCTTTGATTCTTTACTATCTTATCTCCCTAGGATTGCTCACTTATCTCGATAGGGCATTGAAGATAAGGTACAAGGACCATATGGCCATAACATTCCCTGCTGTAGGAAAGAACGAGGGTACAGCAATGGCAATA
Organism: Candidatus Aciduliprofundum sp.; assembly: GCA_015523135.1. Taxonomy (GTDB): domain Archaea; phylum Thermoplasmatota; class Thermoplasmata; order Thermoplasmatales; family Aciduliprofundaceae; genus Aciduliprofundum. The sequence continues at coordinate 2,020 of WAKY01000133.1, read as the reverse complement.
GCAATGAGTGCAGGTATGGGCCTCATGGCAATTCCTCCAGCTGTAACTCCTTTGATACAGATACCTTTCTTAGTGGGATATGTCAAGGCATGGAGCAAGATTGCAAAAATGTGGCACTGCAAACCAGAGGAAGAGATGCACGAATAAATTTATTTTTTTAATATTTTTATCTTTTCAAACTCCTCATTTTTCAAAATTTCAATTACTTTATCTCCCGCTTTTTTAACCTCAGGACTCAAACCATCCCCAAATTCCATACTCTTTGGCTCAATACCAATTAGAATTATTTTTTGAGCATTCTCTCCAATATAATTTATGAAAAAAGAGAGTGGCATGCCATGGGTGCTAAATGCCACATTTGGAATTATATGCTTGGGCACTATTCTGAATTCTCCGGGATGAAGGCCCATCAAGGCTGCATCCACAAGAATTAATAGCTCTGGCTTGATCCTTTTTATCTCTCCTGTGAAATCCTCAGGAACTTGTCCCGCTATGATTACTCTCCACCCATCTTTTTTGAAATTATTCGCTATATAAATCCCTATGGCATCATCTCCCCGCAACTCGTTGCCAATGCCCATTAGAACTTTCATACTACACCTTTGGAATTGTTACTTTTCCTTCAACGGCACTTGCCGCCGCTATAACGGGAGAAACTAGATACAATTTTCCCGGCCCCTGCTTTCCAGGATAGTTACGATTTGTAGTGCTTAGATAAATTTCATCGCCTATAAGCCCAGGCATACCCTCTGCACAGCCACCACATCCGGGATTTGTTAGAACAGCTCCCGCCTCTGCGAATATCTCCCATATTCCTTCTTTCATCAATCTAAGCCATATTTCCCTAGTTGTAGGAGTTATTGTCAGAGGCACTTTCAACTTCTTTCCCTTTAGAATCTTTGCAGCCGCTACCAAGTCCTCATACCTTCCATTTGTGCAAGAGCCTATGAATGCTCCATCTATCTCCATGCCCTCGTACTCACTAACAGGATGAACATTGCATGGATTTGGTGGTGAAGCCATGAGCGGCTCTAAATCATTCACATCTATATGGATTTCTTCCACATACTCTGCATCTTTATCTGCCTTTATTGCCTTGAAATCTATGCCTTTACTCTCGTAGAATTTCTTCAATTTCTCATCCATGGGCGTGAATCCAACTATACCACCCATCTCTGTTGTTTGGGATGCAAGGGTAATTCGGCCATCAATGCTCAGAGAGGAAATTGCATCTCCATAGTATTCAATGGCCCTTCCCAAAGCTCCAGCTGGACCAAGCTCTCTCATAACTGCAAATGTCAAGTCCCTCGCCACCGCTGGAAAATTGTATTTTCCTTCCACGATGACTTTCATCGTTTCTGGCACTTCAAACCATGTCTTTCCAGTTTTGAATGCAAAGGCAATATCCCTATCTCCCATGCCTTGGCCAAAAACTCCAACAGCACCTAGGATATTGTAATGGGAATCCGTGCCCACAGCTGTCATTCCGGGCTTTACAACGCCTCTATCAATGAGCACATGCGTGCCAATTCCCTGATTTATATCGTAAACTTTTATTCCCACCTCTTTGGCAAATTTTCTGCATATATTTTGAGCCAGTGCATACTTCAAAGTTTTAGCTGGAACGCTCAAATCAAAGGTGAAGAATGTACTATCTGATTTCGCTACGTAATTACCAGAGAAATTCTCTTTTAGATGTTTTACTACATTGGGACCACCAAATTCCCTGGCTGTTATTATGTCCAAATCAATCCATACAATTTTGCCCGGCTCAACCTTCTCATTGCTATGCTCTTGGAGAATTTTCTCAACCATGGTTGGCATAGTGGAAAATGGAAATGTGCTAATTAATACTTTTGTCATATCAAAGATTTTTAAATTTTAAACCCATATCCCCTTATGGAAATTCCCGAAAATGCAGAATATGAATATGAAATTGAGGTAAAAGAAGAGCTAACGGCGAAGCAAATTGGCCTTAATGTGCTCGTTTTTTCCACACCTTGCTTAGTACAAGCTATGG
>WAKY01000132.1 GCA_015523135.1 Candidatus Aciduliprofundum sp. | reverse complement strand
TCCAGAGAGCTATTTGAAAATGACTTTTATCCAGAAATGGTGATTTTCAATCTAAATTTCAAAAAATTCAAAAGCGCAAAAAACTGGACAGATAAAGAAAACTATCTTTTAGAGGTTATAAGAGCTCTTGAGCGTGCTGGTGCTGAAATCATCGCTTTATCAGCCAACACTCCGCACATTGTGTTTGATTCACTTGCGAAAAAAACTAAGGCAAGGATGATCAGTATAATTGATGCTCTAGCCGAGGAAGCGAAAAATAATGGTTATAAAAAACTGCTTTTAATGGGAACAAAGACAACCATGACCTCTGGATTCTATAAAGAGAAGTTAGAGGCTCATGGGTTTGAAGTTATTATACCTGAAGAATATGTAGACGAGATCGATAGAATAATATTTCAAGAGCTTGGCCACGGAATTTTAAAAAGCAAAAATTTCTTACTAGAGATAATTGAAAATTATAGGAAAAAACACGAGGATTTAGATGCAGTAATTTTAGGATGCACCGAGCTCCCGATAGTCCTCAAGGATGGTAATACTAGCATTCCTCTACTTGACACAGCTAAAATTCATATGAGAAAAATAATAGAAGAGGCTATGAAATAATCATTTCCAAGCTTCCATCTTAAATTTTTTCATGTTTTCTCCTTCAAACCAGAACTCTGCTGAGAAATTGATTTCATTAATAACAAGTGGAAGCCAATATTTATCATCTTCCCACATATCCTCATAAGGAATGTCTCGCAAAGTGAACCATTTAGGAATTGATTCTTCACTCTCTTTTGGCTCTCCAAGAATATTAGCCCGGAATACATAAACAATCCAATCTTCACCGTTAACATCATAAAATTTTATCCTGCCTAACTTTCTTAGATTTGTTATATCTGCATGCATCTCTTCCCTAGCCTCTCTCTTAGCACAATCCTCCGGACTTTCACCTTTCTCAATCTTTCCCCCTAGTCCATTCCACTTTCCTGTGCCATGACCTCTCTTTTTGTAATGCAGCAATATTTTATCTCCCTGTACAATATGAACAATAACTGCCTCAATCATAAAAGGGATAGAATTTAAGAGGATAAAAATCCTCCGTCTACAGGTACCATAGCACCCGTCATATATGTGGATATATCAGTAGCCAAAAGAGTAACAACTCTGGCAACTTCATCAGGAGTGCCAAATCTTCCCAGGGGTAATCTGTTTTTGAAATTTATAGCCATTTTTATAAGGTCAACATTTAATTTAAGAGCAGCCTCTTTCTTTAATTTCTTTACCCCTTTGGTTTCTATTCCTCCAGGAATTACTGCATTTACCCTAAAATTCATCTTACCATATTCCCTGGCAAGTGCCCGTGTGAGAGCAATAACTCCCATTTTACTTATATCATAATGCACCAAACCTGTAGCAAAGGGCAGCACTGCCTCTATAGAAGCAACATTAATGATCACTCCTCCCTTTTTACCCCTTCTCTTTATCATCTCTTGACACATCCAGAAAACGGACTTTAGATTAACATCCAGTATTTTATCTAAAAATTCTTCATCAACCTCCAAAAAATCTTGGAAAAGGTATATGCCAGCGTTATTCACTAATATGTCTGGTGGATCTCCCATATCATCCCATAACTCAACTATATTCTCTCTCTTTGAGACATCCACCTTATAAATATTTCACATCATTTCCAAATTTCTCAATCTCCCCCTTCACTCTTTTTAGGCCCTTCATATCAATATCCACAAGTTCAAGATTCGCACCAATTTCTGCAAATCTATAAGCTATGGCTGCTCCAATTCCTGCAGCTGCTCCCGTGACAATAGCTCTCTTTCCCTTCAAGGAGATTAATTCATTAATGCTATTCTTCATAAAATCACCAATTGTTTTTAAAATTTTTACTACTTAAACTTTATGCGAGAAAAATATATACACCAAGAGACATTTATTTGTAATGATTGTGCTAGATTACCTAGTTGCCTTTGGTCTCCTTCTCCTCATAGTCTTTATAGTTTCAGAATTCTCAAATAGGATAAATGTCGTAGCTGTTCCCCTTTTGATAATTTCAGGTATGATCATAGGCCCCTATGGTCTCGGAATCGTAGAGAAATTTGAAGGTCTCGAATTCTTTGCAGAACTTGGATTTTTGTTTCTAGTCTTTTTAGCGGGATTGGAAATTAGGGGAGTTAAAAATGTTAGTTGGAGAAGTGTAGGGGAGTTAGCAATAATCCTTGCCAGCGTTTCGTTTTTTATAGGTTTTGGTATTGTTTATTTCTTTGGTTATAGACCACCCATGTATCTTTTAGCAACTCCACTTCTCATAGGCACAGTTTTTCAGTCATCATCAGTAGGAGAGATCATACCAATAATAAATCATACACCAAAGCTCAGGGATAAAATAGGAAATGTTCTCGTACCCACCGTTGTTCTCTTAGATACAATAAGTCTCATAGCTCTTTCTCTTATACTCCACTGGTATAAAAACCCGAATTTATATAATTTCCTATTCTTTATAATTTTCTTAGGAATATTCATCTTTCTGGGTGCTAGATATATACCTATACTGGGTAAGTGGGTGTTTAACCGTTATAAAAGCAGCTATGAAGAGATGGAAATTGTATTTTTTATGGCTTTGCTATTCACAATGATAGGTATCTCAGAATTCATAGGCCTTGAGCCCATAGTAGCAGCATTCCTTACCGGTCTGTTTTTGGGAGAATCTATAGAAAACGAAGAAATATTCAAAAAACTTAGTTCAATAGGGAGGGGATTTCTAATCCCCATATTTTTCATAGTAGTTGGAATGGATGCTGATCTCAAAGTTTTTCTTGAGAGTATAAATTATATATATCTCGTTATAGCCATTGTTGTAGGATTAATGATAAGCAAAATCATAGGGGGATACATTTATTCCAAGATATTTCACAAGGACCTACCTCTTATAGGTATTGTTTTCTTCCCACAACTTGGGGCAACACTGGTGGCCACGAAGATAGGCCAACAATATGGTCTAATTGATGAGCCCCTCTTCACCTCAATAGTGGTCATGGCAATAATAACTGCTTTATCTACACCTTTTCTAGTTACTAAGCTCTTTGGAAAAGTTGAAAAAAGTAGTAAAGAAGGACATGCTATTGTGCTCGGAGGCGGGATAATAGGAGAATATGCGGCATCTGCTCTTTCTCTCTTAAATCAAGACTTCATAATAGTAGAGAAAAACAAGAAAAGATGTGACTATCTTAAATCTAGGGGATATGAGTGCATTCTAGGGGATTCCACAAAAAAAGATGTGTTGGAAGCGGTGAATGTTGAATATGCAAAATATGTTCTGGTTCTCCTCCCCTCTTCAAGGGATTCTGTGATAGCATCCCGTTATATAAGAAAAAGAAATCCAAACTGCAAAATCATAGCTAGAGTTCATGATGAAAAAGAGAGAAAAATTATAAATAATCTTGTAGATGAAGTTTTGTATCCTGAAGCAATAGCAGGAATGAACATAATATGGCATATAATGAAAATGATTGAGGAGGATAAGAAAAGATAGCAAAATTTATATTAGCCCTTGCTTTAATCCTCACAGAGATTTAAAAAGGTGGTTTTATGAAGTCGCTGGTTAAAGAGGTGCTATCAAAAGCGGATGAAAGAATTGCTGTTACGCAGGAGCCAACAATAACAAGTCCTGATGATGAAGAACTTATGTCACTCCTACAAAAATTAAAAACAAATATTAAAGTTGTTGGTTGTGGAGGAGCCGGAAGCAATACAATTACTAGAATAATGGAAGAGGGGATTGTAGATGTTGAGCTTGTGGCTGCTAATACAGATGCCCAGCATTTGCTCATAACAAAGGCAAATCGCAAGATTCTATTAGGAAAGAGGATAACAAGGGGCTTAGGTGCGGGAGCATTACCCCAAGTTGGCGAGGAAGCGGCTAGAGAGGTTGAAGATAGAATAAGAGAGGTGCTTCAAGGTGCAGATATCGTTTTTGTAACCTGCGGCTTGGGTGGAGGTACTGGAACAGGAAGTGCTCCTGTTGTGGCCCAAATTGCAAAGGAATTGGGAGCTCTCACAATTGCGATATGCACTTTACCATTCACAGCAGAGGGGAGAATGAGGTTTGAAAACGCAATGTGGGGCTTGGAAAAATTAAAGCAGTATGTTGATACAGTTATCACTATACCAAACGATAAGCTATTAGAGCTAGTGCCAAGATTGCCTCTAAACTTGGCTTTCAAAGTAGCAGATGAGATTTTGATGCGCTCAATTAAGGGTCTTGCAGAGATGATTACCAAGCCGGGATTGGTGAATTTAGATTTCAATGACCTCAAGACCATAATGAAGGGCGGCGGAGTAGCCATGATTGGCCTTGGAGAGAGCGACTCAGAGAATAGAGCTGAGGAGGCCATAAAAGAGGCGTTGAATTCACCATTGATAGAGGCAGATATAAGCGAGGCAAATGGGGCATTAATCAATGTAGTTGGCGGTGAGAATATGACGGTCAAGGAAGCAGAGAGCGTGGCAGAGTATGTGCAATCACAGATAAGCAAGGGAGCAAGGATAATATGGGGTGCTTCCATAGATCCTTCTTTAGGCAACACATTGAGAGTTATGGTTGTTATTACGGGAGTTAAATCACCATACATTCAAGGTCTTGAAGCTTTAGAGAAAAACAAAGAAGTTGATGTTATAAGGTGAAAAGAATGGGCATAATTGACAAGAGTGAACAGTTCCAAAAAAGCGTTGATAATTGGGTTGCAGGGTTCGGTAAAGGTAAGTATTCCAGAATACTAAAAATGGCAAGAAAACCTACAAAAGACGAATATGGAAAAGTTCTGGCTATAACCGGTCTTGGCATACTTTTCATTGGGGGCGTAGGATTTGCCCTTTACTATATTTTCCAGATATGGCTTCACATACCATGAGGGATTAAAATGATTGATGTTAGTTTGAATACTGAGCTTTTTAGGATTCCTGCTGGAAGAATAGCTGAAATTGTTCTCGTTGTATCAAATAGAAGCGATAAAAAAGAGAAGGTTACATTCAAAATTCTCTCTCAACTCAATATGAAAGACCCTAGTTTAGAGTGGAGTATGCATATAATTGGAGTTGAAAAAGAGGATTGTAAGCTCCTTGTTACAACAAAAGAGAATACAGAGCTTGAGTACGAACTCCAAGTGCAGCCAAATAAGAGAAAGGAGATTTATGTGAACATAACAGCTCCAAAAGCTGCTGAGATTGGAGATTATGGTGTATTCAAATTTGAAGTTATATCTTCCGAGGGTTTGTGGAACAAGGATGTTAAGGTAAATATAGAAGCTGCTATTGTGGCTGTTAAAACTACTATAGGACAAGAGGTAAAAGTAGCTAGGGACATAGGTATGAAGGCAAAAATTCATAAGTGGAAAGAAATATTCTCAGTGCTAGCACCTTACAATTTGAAGGGATATGTTTTTGTTGAAACCTCAAGACCTGATAAAGTTCTCTCCCTTATAAGGGGGATAAAAGATGCAAAAGGAGTAGTAAGGGGAGAAATGCATCTTGAAGAGATTAAACATTATCTTACTCCAACTCCAACAATCCATCGCATCTCAATAGGAGATATTGTGGAACTTGTAGAAGGGCCATTCAAAGGTGAGCATGCTAAAGTGATACAAATTGACGAGGCAAAAGATGAAATAACAGTTGAGCTTTTCGAAGCAATGGTACCTATACCTATAACTGTTAAAGCAGAAGCTGTAAGGTTATTAGAGAAGGAAGGTGAGTAATATGGGACAAGTAATTGAAGTGTTAGTTGAAGGAGGAAAGGCTACTCCAGGACCTCCTTTGGGTCCAGCTCTTGGTCCTATGGGGGTTAATGTTGCACAGGTAGTCAAGGCTATAAACGAAAAAACGAAAGATTACGCTGGAATGCAAGTACCTGTAAAAGTGGACATAGATCCAAAAACAAAGGAATTTACTATAACTGTAGGAACTCCACCCACAAGCGCCCTAATAAAGAAGGAGCTGGGCATAGAGAAGGGCTCTGGAAATGCAAGAACGGATAAAGTGGGAGATTTAAGCTTGGAGCAAGTTGTAAAGATTGCAAAAATGAAGAAGGTAAATTCATTATCCTATGATATTAGGGGAGTTGTGCTTGAAGTCTTGGGCACATGCGTATCAATGGGTGTAACTGTAGAAGGTAAAGACCCTAGAGAAGTGCAAAAGCTTATAAAGAATAACGAAATCACCCTACCTAACTTGTAGGAGAGCCGAAGGCTCGCTTACTACAAGGAGGTGTTTAATTGCAAGATAATATCGTAGCTGCCGTGAAAGAAGCAATAGAAAAATCGAAAGAAAGAAAGTTTTTAGAGAGTGTAGATTTGGCTATAAACCTAAAAGATGTTGATTTAAGTATACCTAAAAATAGAATAAATGAGGAAATAGTGCTACCTCACGGAAGGGGCAAGGAAATTAAAGTAGGAGTATTTGCCTCAGGGGAAACTGCTTTGAAGGCAAAAGAGTGTGCTGATATTGTAATTGCCCCTGAAGAAATTGATACACTTGCAGAGGATAAGAGAAAAGCTAGAAAGATGGCAAATCAATATGATTTCTTCCTTGCAGAAGCCCCTCTTATGGGGAAGATAGGTAAGAGTTTGGGTATAATTTTGGGTCCCAGAGGAAAAATGCCAAAACCATTACCACCAGGGGCAGACCCATGTCCATTAGTTGATAGACTAAAGAAAACTGTTAGAGTACGCTCAAGAGATAGAAGAACCTTCCATGTAGCAGTTGGTACAAAGAACATGAAGCCAGAGGAAATTGCTGAGAACATAAAAGAGGTCATAAAAAGAGTAGAAACAAAGCTTGAAAGAGGGTTGCAGAACATAGATAGTGTGTATGTGAAAACAACCATGGGCCCGGCAGTAAAAATAAAGTTGAGGTGAGTTAGATGGCTCATGTTGCACCTTGGAAATATAAATTCGTGGACAAGCTCGCTAAACTTGCAGAGGAATACCCAGTTGTAGGCATTGTGAATATACACAATATTCCAGCGGTTCAAATGCAAAAAATGAGAAGAAATCTCAAAGATAAAGCTGTCTTCATTGTAGGTAAAAATAGACTAATTAAATTGGCTCTCGAGAAGGCAAATAAAAAGAATATAAAAGATCTTGCAAATTACATAGAGGGGCAAACTGGAATAATATTCACAAATATAAACGCGTTCAAGCTTGAGAAATTGATGGAGGAAACTCAAACAAAAGCTCCTGCAAAAGGTGGAGAAATCGCACCTGAGGATATAATTGTGCATGCCGGAGAGACACCTTTCAAACCAGGTCCTATGATCAGTGAGTTCCAGAAGGTTGGCTTACCAGCTGCTGTGGAAAAGGGAAAAATAGTGATAAGAAAGGATACTGTGCTAGTCAAGAAAGGGGAGGTAATAAGTAGCGATATAGCACAAGTCCTCACTAAGCTTGAAATTTACCCCATGACTGTTGGTTTGGATTTGAGAGCTGCCTATGAGGATGAAATGGTATTTCCCAAGGATGTTCTCCATGTGGATACAGAGATGGTCTACGGAGATGTGCTCAATGCAATCCAGTATGCCATGAATCTTAGCGTAAATGCAGCATATCCAACCAAGCTAACTATGCCTATGATCATTGGCAAAGCTGCAAGAGATGCAATGAATCTTGCAATAAACGGAGGTATAGTAAACAAATTCACAGCAGATCATATACTAAGAAAAGCATATATGGAAATGCTCTCTCTTGCATCTGCCCTTAGTGATGGTTTGGATGATGAGTTGAAAAATTTAATATCCAATAGACAAATTCCGCCTTCTAACGAGGAAGGCAAGAAAGAGGAAAATGTAGAAGAAAAGAAGGAAGAGGAGGAAGAAGAAAATAAGGAAGAAGAGGCCATTTCAGGCCTTGGAGCCCTATTTGGATAAAAGAAAAAGGAGGTATGAAAATGGAATATGTGTATAGTGCCCTGATCCTGCATTCGCTGGGAAAGGAAATAAACGAGGAGGCAATAGCGAACATAATAAAAGCTGCTGGAGCTGAGCCAGATATGGCTAGAATAAAGGCATTGGTATCTGCACTCAGTGAGATAAACATCGATGAGGCAATAAAGAATGCAGCATTTGCACCTGTAGCAGCAGCACCTGCAGCCGCAGCACCTAGCGAAAAGAAGGAAGAGAAGAAAGAGGAAGAGAAAAAGGAAGAGGAAGAAGAGGAAAAGAAGGAAGAGGAAGCTATAGCAGGTCTCGGAGCACTCTTCGGATAAACGGTGAGTGAATGCAAAAGATTCTCACCTATACTCTTCTTTACTTTATACCAGCTGCTCTAATAGCTTACGGTATCTGGCAGAATATATTAGCATTGATTGTAGGTATAGCTTGGATAGCCTCTTCATTTATGATTTTTGAAATACCTAAGCATACCGATTAATCCAATATTTTTGAAATTTTATCCCCATAATAATGCAGATTTTTTACAGCCATACCACTTTTTTTAGATACCATATCACTTGCATCCATCAAAGCTATTCCCACTGCAAGGGCTTTTTTATACTTCTCATCTCTAACATAAACAGCATCCCCCTCTCTCACATTAGGATCTGCATCCACTATGCCTGCTGCAAAAATATTGGCTCCATTTAAAACATGCTTAACAGCACCCATATCTACCGTTACATAGCTATGTTCAATGGTATTCTTAAGAAGGAGAAGCACTGTTGGATAATATTTCCCATCATAAAAGAAATATGCTGGCAAGCCATCTACAAGAATCACGCTCTGTTCATTCTCCACAATTTCATATGTTCCTTCAACCCATAGGTCTATGGCAAGAGAGCTCTTTATCTCTTTAATCTTCTTTTTTTTAAGATGATACCTTTTCACTCATTTTCACCTCTTTCAATCTTTCTAAAGCTAGTTCTAAACCCATACCTGCTGCAATTTCCAAATATTTAATTCCTTTTTTTATTTTTCCCAAAGCAATATAGGATTCCCCAAGAAAGTAGTAACTTTCCTTTGTTTTTATCTCCCTGAATATTTCAATAGCTTTATTGTATTCACCCTTGTTCAATAGAGCTGCTCCTATACGCATAATATATTCTCTATCATTCACATCAAGTGATAACTTAGAGTTTTTAATTAAGAATTCTATGAACTTTTTCTCCTTCATAAATTTCTCAGATTTGTACTTATTTGCAATTTTCAATGCTTCTTCATATCTTCCCAGCGCTTCAAGAGCCAAACATTTCATATAATCTAAATCCTGTGAGCTTTCTTCAATATTCAAAATCTCCTCATATCTACCAAGCTTGTAAAAAATATTTGCCTTTGTTAGATTATCCACAAACTTTAGAGCTTCTTCATATTTACCCATCTTTATGTACACTCTCGCTTTTTCCTCCGAATTGCCATATTTCAATGCTTCTTCATAATATTTTAAGGATTCTCCATAATAGCCAAGGTATGAGTATATATCACCAAGCAATTCAAATGATTTTACATTTGGTTCAATTTTAATAGCCATCTTGAGAGATTCTATTGCCTCTTCGTACCTTTCAAGCTTATATAAGGTATAACCACGCCAATACCAAGTATCCGCATACTCAGAGTTCAATTCTATTGCTCTTTCTAAAGAATCAAGGGCATTTTCATAATGGCCCAAAGAAGATAGGGCATGACCCTTGGCATGCCAAGCATAATCAAATTTTGGGTTGATTTTCAAAGCTCTCTCGTGGAAAGGTATAGAAAATTTGTGCATGCCCATTTTATCTAGGGCATTACCTATGTTGTTCCATCCAATCTCATATTCTGAATTTATACTAACTGATTTCATAAAATATGGGATAGATTCCATATATTTTCCCAGATTGTAAAGGGCATTCCCGAGATTGTTCCATGTAACTTCATCCCTCGCATCAATTTGCAAGGTCTTCCAGTAGTAAAAAACTGCTTTGTTTAAATTTCCTAGCGTATGCTCTAAATAACCCATATTGTACCAAGCTTCTCTATAACCTTGATTTATACTTATCGCTCTTTCATAGCATTCCCTTGCCTTCAAATAATTTCCTAGGGAAAAATAAAGAAACCCCATATTGTTCCATGCTTCCTCATTTTTCTCATTTATTTCTACGGCCTCTTGATATGATTTTAAAGATTCTTCATATTTTCCCATACCAAGATATATATTACCAAGTACAACTAAGTATGAATCCTCGTGGTTTTTCTCTATTAGCCCTTTTATTATTTTCTCTGCATTCTTGTAGTATTCACATTCTGCAAGAATGATGGAGGATAAATACAAAAACTCATCATTATCAAATTTTCTTAAACCTTCTGAGATTATTCTCTTTGCCTTCCTTTTCTTTCCAATCCTTGCGTATGTGCTAGCAAGAGAGATGTAAGCGCTTTGAAAAGCAGGATTCAAGGACAAAACTCTCTCATAAGCTTTTATTGCCTTCTCATAATCTCTACTTTCAAAATAAGCATTTCCAAGAAAGAACCAGAGCTCGTAATTCTCTGGCTCCTCCTTTACTTTATTTTCAAAATAGCCTATGGCCTCATCGTAATAACCCTCAGACATTAATTCTAAACCTCGCAAATGATTAGCAGGCACAATACAATTAATGCTTTTCATTTAATAATCTTTTCTTTAGAAGGAATATTATTGCTAATGCAGTCAAGGTTGCAAGAAAATCAACAGCCCAGTCCATAGGATCACAGTGTCTACCGGGCACAAAGTACTGATGAAACTCATCAGTAGCAGCGTAGAGGGCAACAAAGATAAGAGTATGATAATAATTCTTAAAGAAGAGATAGGCAGATACAGTATAACCAAAATACAAAACAAAATGAAATAAAGACGAGTAAGGAGTAACAGCGCTAGGAATGTCCTTTCCCGGAGTGGCCGATAGGGCAAATATGAATGCTGAATAAAGAATTAAGATTATTAAATATTCATTTCTTCTTTTCATACCTTAACCCCATCTTGTATCCCTTACGCATTATGTGAATACCCATAACCAAAAGTGCATAAAGAGATGCAAGAAGAAGAGAGAGAAATGCTCCTGGGCCAACGACATACCTTTTGAATAGCTCTATAGGCTCTTCTTTTATTGCTGATATGTAAATGCTACTGTTATTAACACTAAGTGTTATATTATATATACCCTTAGGTAAATTTAACTGAAAGTGGTAGAATGTTTTATTATTTTCTATAGTCCCATTAACATATCCTTTATCAACAACCAAATTAGAGGAGATATCGGTAATTTCGTAGTTCATAGAAGAATTTGTAACTTTTTGATAAGTCGCAGTTATATTGAATTTAGCATTCATATTACTAGTAGAGTAAGGCTCTATAATCACTTTAATATCATTTCTCTCAAAATTTCCTTGAGGTACGTTCCCAACATGGTATGAAAATGCTAAAAAGAAAAGCATTACACCGAGAATGATGGCAACAGAACCATATATACCCCTTTCCTTGCTCTTCCACACACCTAGAACCTTAAAAACTAGTAAAACAAATATTGGAGATGCTATTGTGAGAATCCAAACGTTCATGGAGCCGAATACCACTGCAACGGAAATAACAAAAGCTATCAGTGGTTTTCCATATTTCTTCCAATTATCCATCATGGCATAGATTAAGGAAAAATTGTATATAAAATAATCCTCAAATTCTCTTTATTCTTGATGTTCCGTTTATCTTTTCCACATGGTACACTATGTCTGCAAGATTCATCAGCTCTTTCTCATGGCTCACTATTATTATCTGATCTGTATCCATCTTATCAAACACATCCTTTAGCTTATAAAGTTGATCTTTGCTAAAGCCATCGGTTGGCTCGTCAAGTATAAGGATATGAGAATCCAAGTACAAACTTCTCTTAACCATGGTGTTTAAAGCTAACCTATAAGCAAGCGCTATTGATGTTCTTTCACCACCACTTAGAGAGTATATAGGCATGTCAAATTTCTGGTATCTCACAATAGGCCTAAAATCTTCATCTATTGTAGCTTCATACTCGCTCTCCCCCATAATCTCATGAAACCAATCTTCAAATAACTGCCTAAACTCCTCATTTATTGCAAGTAATCTCAATCTTTCTATATCCTCAAGAGCTGGCTCTAATTTCTCCTTAAGCCATTCTCCAAACTCGCCACGCTTTTTAGATATTTTAATCTCTTCTTTGAGCTTTTCAATCAATTTTCTCTTCTTATCCATTTCATTTTTTAAACTTTCAATCCTATTTTCCTTCTCTTCCTTTGCTCTCTTTACAGCCCTTAGTTTTCCCTCGATTTCCCTGTACTCTTCACTGAGCTTATTAAATATTTCATGGCTGTAATTTAAAGAGTTGAGCTCTTTGCTCTTTTCATCTAGCTCTTTCTCCATTTTTTCAATTTGGGATTGATAAAATTTCATATCCTCCATTATCTTATTTTCTCTCTCTACGCTTCTTTTTAAAGCGTTATACTCTTTCCAAATATTTCTCAATTTCTCAACTTCCAAATTAACCTTCTCTAACTCTTTGCTCACCTTTATCTTCTCTTCTTCATCAAAGCTAGGTGCATTTCTCTCTTCAATTTTTATTTTCTCTTCTGCTTCTTTACCCTCTTTTATTAAATCTTCAATATATTTTATTCTCTCCTGAGTTGCGGATAGTTCTTTGGAGTTCTCTTGAAGTTCTCTTATCTTTTTCTCAATTTCGCGTATTTCTTTCTTTATCTTTGCCTCAGAAATATTAGCCTCTTTAAGTTCTTCTTTTTTCTCCTCAATCTTGGTCATTGTCTCGTCAATCAATTTCTTTTTATGCTCCTCCGTAAGGGGTCTCTTGCACTTTGGGCAAACTGCACCCATAGATTTGTAATCCTCAAGCTCTTTGGTAAGCTCTTCTATACTTGAGTTTATAGAAGTAATCACACCCCTTATCTCACTTCTTCTATCCTCTAACTCTTTCTTATTATTTTCAAGCTCTTCAATTTTTTCAATTTTACTTTTCAACTCGTCTATCTTTGAGTATAATTTTTCCAATTCTTCTTTTAACTCTTCTGCCCGTTTCACTTTTTCCTTCAAAACTTTTATGCGCTCTTGAACCTTTTTGAATTTTATCTCCCTATCCACTATATCGTTGAATTGTCTCTGCAATTCTTCTCTAATTTTTTCAATACTCTCATACCTTAAGGCTCCCTCCTCCATATTTTTCATCTTTTCTTTTGTGCTCTCTATATCTTCAAGTTCTTTATTCGCTCTATTCAAATTCTCTTTAAATCCCAAAATTTTAGTTTTTAGAGTTTCAATTTCTCTGCGAAGGTTCTCATAATTTTCCCTTAATTTCACAATTTCTTTCCATTCTTTACTCTTCTTTTCATAATCCCTTTCGTATTGGGATATTCTCTCATTAAGGTTCTTTATCTCCTCTTCAATTTCCTTTATTTCCCCTTCTTTTTCTTCGAGTTCATTTTTTATTCTTCCGATCTCTTCCTCCTTGCTCTTAACAGTTTTATACTCTGAACTTAAATCCTTATAAACAAGTCCAATATTTTCTATAGCAACTTTGTACTCATCAAGCCTGAAGATTCTACGGATTACGTCAAGGCGTTCTTCCTCTTTCTTTCCAGTACCCTCTAAAATTACCTTCATCATCTCTTGAGGAGTGTAGATTGCATACTTCACCACAGGCAAGGATTTTCTCTTGCTTGAACCCACTTCAATGCCCATTAAATTCAAAACATAGTTTCTAACATCACTTGCAGTTAACTTCACTATACCCTCTGGTGTCTCAACCTCCGATTCTGTGTTGCTTATGCCCTTGCCCTTCGCTTCCAAAACTCTTCTTATTTTATACTCTTTTCCATCATGCTCAAAAACTATCTTTACAAACCCTTTATTTGTGCCTTTGCGCAGAAGACTGCTGTAAAAATCAGGAGTAGAGTTGCCAAATAAAGCAAAATCAATGGACATTAAAATTGTAGTCTTTCCACTTCCTATATCTCCCTCAAACAGAGTTATACCATTTTCTAGCTCTATCTCCTGATCTTCATAGCTCCTTATGTTATGAAGATGAATTTTGCGTATTATCATCATCTCACCCCAAAGTCAAAAAGTGTCGGAACTCCACTCTTTCTTTTTTTATCCACTTCTTCTTTCTTCTTTTCCCCTTCGTTCTCAACTTTCGCTTTATCAATAACTTCTAGTAACTTGTTCAATAATTCTCTTGAAAAATCATCTTTACGCATTCCCTCGGGCTGTTTCTCTTTAAGAATGCTAAATGTTCTCCTTGTCACATCAATTCCATATTTTGAAATCTTTTTAAACACCCCTTCTTCTATCTCTTCCTTGCTCTCTGCCACAACATTTATCCTCTCTCTTTCTTTGGTTGTAAGAGAGTAAGTGTTTAGAAGAACATCAATTGCTGTTTCCCTTATATTCTCCCTGATTGAATGAAAATCTATATCTCCAACTTTTCCAGAACGAAGCTCTCCTTTAACTTTTAAAATCACAACTTGCCCGCTATGATCTTCCTTGGATAATTCTAAAAGCTCTTTATTCAACTCTTCTGCACTATATCCATCTGCTTTTATTACTCTTTTGTAGAATTTGCACACTTCCACTGGCACAAATCTGGGCTTGAAATCTTCAACTATGTAAAAGCCCCTCTCTTTCAAAATATCTAAATCGTTGTAGGTGGCACCGAATAAAGCTCCGGGATATATCAATGGCTTCCCATTCAAATCGCTCTCTATTCTCTCATGCAAATGGCCACCAGCATAGTAATCAAAGTCCTGAGGTAATAGGGATTTGGGAAGTGCGTATCTATCCGGGATATATGATGGTTTGAGCTCGCTTATGGTTGTATGAAAAACAAAGATTTTAGGATGTTCAATTCTCTCCAGATAATCTCTATCAATGTGCTCAAAGTACTCAACTTCCTGAGCAGAACTTAAGCCGGAAATGCCAAGAATGCTTACTCCTGTTGCATCTTTAACAGGTAAAATTCTCAATTTCCCATCATAAACTTCATAATTCACAACTTTTTTGAAAAGGCCTGTGGAGCTCAAAACATCCAATAGTGCCGTGGAGCCAGCTGAGAAGTCATGGGAGCCGTAAATTACATATATTCTTATTCCCCTATCAACCGCATTTTTTAAAATCTCAACTGCTCTTCTAACAATTTCCATATCAGGTATGGGATTGTGAAACAAATCTCCAGCGATGATTATGAAATCTACCTGCTCCTCTATACTCTTATGCACTGCAATTTCAAATGCCTTCAAGTTCAATTCTTTCAACTTTGGATTCTTGCTAAAAGCGCCAAGATGCGCATCGGCAATATGTGCAAATTTCATCGCCTCAAAGAAAGATTTGAGATATTTAAGAGTATCCACGGAGCATTAAAAGCAAAAAATGCGTAGAATTAACCCATAAACTATCCTTAAAACATTGTGCCCACGAGCAGCACTAAAATTGTTGCTATTACAACCTTCTTCATCTTACTCACCCTATATTCCTCTTCCATATTTCACCTGATATGGACTCCATATTCTGCTCAAAAGACCATTCTTCTCAACAAAGTAGTACTGGGTGCCTGCAACAAGGTGGTTGCTTATCACCACCTTACCCCAGGAAGAGTTGTAGCAGAAATAGGTAACATTGTGTCCTGTGGTATTTGGATTCAAAAATGGATATTGTTCCCGAACAAGATTAAAATGAATTTGCAATGTGTAATAGGTAACATTCTCCAGAATATCATGGTAGTAATCTTTCTGTTCCACAGTTATGGTTACACTATAAGGTATTTCGCTTGCGGTCCAATAAGATATGTTCAAGTAAAGCTGAGAAGAGAATGTGAAATTCTCAATATTGAAAGCATATTTAACTTCCTGCCAATCTTCCATATAGTTCCTATAAACTCTTTTGTAATGTGCTCCGTTATTTAATGGATTTCCCTGTGGAGCTACAGCTGTATCAAAGTACGCGCCATTTAGCGGTATTGCTTTTAAAGCATTCAATGTGTATGTTATATTTCCCACATACTTGGTAGAATTAACTATTGAATTAAGAATGAACTGTCCCTTAGTGGTATTATATCCCAAAAAGGTGCCATTATGTCCCAAAAAGTATATGGGATATACTTCTATTGATATTCCACCCACATTCATTCCCCATTCATGGCTCTTTAGGTACTCTTTCTCCCAGTACTTAGCGAGTGGCGTAGAATTTAGAATTGTTGCATTAAGCTCTTTGGGTGTAAAATAGAACAGTTTATTCACATAAAAATCCTTTTTCACATATTTCTGTTCAGGCAAGTAACGAGTAATTGCACTTAAAACTCCATCTTTCTCAGCAAAAAAGTACTTTGTACCGGGCACAATATGATTACTTATAACTACCTTATTCTTCCCATAGGGCGTATAGCAGAAGTATTTTGCTTCAGGGATATAGAAACTATAGTTACCCATATAATAAAGATCCTGCAAGTGAAGAAAAGGATAGTGCTCATTCGGTAAATTGAATACGATTTTCATCTCATATACCTTATCCTTTGTTTCTATGTACGCTGTAAAATTGTAAGATAATGTACCATTTACTTTACACTCATCCAAATTAAAATAAGCATGAGTCCAAAAAGAGATATTTCTATCTTGAAATTTAAAAATTTCCGCTATAGCCCATCTCCAATCTTTATAATACACCCGATCTTGCGATACATTCTTAGATTCCACAAGTAGCACCATAATATCCCCATGGTTTTTTATTTCAGATTCCGTTCCATCTAAAACATACTTTACTCCTTCCAAATATCCTCTACTCCTTAGGGTTATATTTAATGCTACCGACTCACTCTCGGAATCGCCAATAATATACAAAGGATAAATGCTTAGAGTAATATTCCCCGCAGATATATTCCACAGGTGAGTTTTTAGATACTCTCTTTCCCAGTATTGCGCTAAAAGAGTACCATTGTGATAAAGACGATACTCGTCACCATAATCCCAATACCTGAGATCATTTACATACTTAGTGGGCAACTTAACCACTGGCTTCTCTGGTGCTGAATGAAAAGCTGCATAGTAAAATTCACCTCCGCCTACAACAAGCACGATGGGAAGCACCACAGCCAAGATTATTTTGGTTCTCTTGAGCATTACTATGCCTCCTTAGGACAAAGATATGAATTTCATCGTATATATCATTTCTTGCCTTTTATTCTCCTGCAACTATCTTCAAAACTACCTGCGTTTTCAACTCGTGCATATCCGTCCACCCCAGCAACGAGGGATGGCCGTAATATGCCGTCACTGTGAAGATGATTGTGTGGTTGAGATGCTGGGAGAGTGAGTCATCAAGAAATATCTGGAGAGCAAAACTCACACCGTAGAAATCTGCATCTTTCTTATCTTTATTTACACCCACTAATTTGTGACCATATTCC
>WAKY01000131.1 GCA_015523135.1 Candidatus Aciduliprofundum sp. | reverse complement strand
TCATCTTGATAAGGGTGTAGATAGAGAAACATCCTTGCAATCTCCTCGTTGAGCTTGGGGTTGTATTTCATGGTGCAAGATCCCAGGGGGTATGTGTTGATATCCACCCCGTAATTCATCTGTGAGAGCCTAGTATAATGGCGCACAACCTCATATTCTGGTATGTTGGGCAGATCCAGTTTCTCTCTTTTCAATGCCTCAGGCACTTCTACTTCTATCTCTACATCATTTTCGCTGTGCATCTCCTTAAGCAATGGCTCATCGTACCTTGCCTGCCTGTACATTTAGAGCACCTCCTTCAAAGCTTCTACGAATCTTCGCATATCTTCCTCCTCGTGCATCTCTGTAGTGCATAGAAGCATAGCGTGCCCAATTCCCCTGAAACAGCCCTCGTTTATGGGATAGCCACCCTGCACACCCTTGGCAATAAGTGCTTTATTAACAAGATGCGGATTCTTGGGCAAATCAAGCAGGAATTCGTTAAAATGAGACACGTCGAAATGAGGAGCTTTAAAACCTTCACTCTTGAGCATATGTATCAATTTCTTTGCATTCTCCATATTCTTCTTCGCCACTTCCCTCAATCCATTAGAGCCTAGATATGCAAGGTACAGAGTGCTCATAAGAGCGCATAAGGCTTCGTTAGAGCAAATGTTGCTCGTTGCCTTTCCCCGGCGAATATGCTGCTCTCTGGTTTGCAATGTCATTGTAAATGCCCTGTGCCCTTCTGCATCCTTGGTCATTCCTATGAGCCTGCCCGGCATCTTGCGCACATACTTCATTTTAGTGGCAAATATACCTAACAGAGGCCCGCCAAAACTTATGGGATTGCCCAAGATTTGGCCCTCGCCTATGACTATATCCGCACCGTACTCTCCAGGAGGCTTGAGCACTCCTAGGGATATGGGATTCACGCCCACTATCAGTATAGAATCTCCAACAATCTCTCTTAGATGTACAACATTCTCATCAATTATCCCGAAAAAGTTCGGATTCTCAGAGTAGACTGCGGCAGTGTCCTTGGTGATTAGAGAAGATAATGCATCCAGATCCACCATGCCCCTCTCATTAAGTGGATACTTTTTGATCTTCATCCCCAATCCTGCTATGTAATTTTTCAGCACACTCTCCTTCTCCCAGTGCAGGTTCTCTGGCACAAGGACTTCTTTTCTTCCATTAATTCTGTTTGCCATTCTTGCAGCCTCACCAAGGGAGGTGGAGGCATCGTACATGGAGGAGTTGGCCACGTCCATACCCGTTAGCTCTGCGATCAAGCTCTGATACTCAAATAGGACCTGAAGCATTCCTTGCGAGATTTCAGCCTGATAAGGGGTATAGGAGGTGTAAAACTCAGATCTTGAAGCTAGGGATAAAACTGCTGGTGGTATGAAATGGAAATACACCCCAGCGCCTAGGAAATTGGGCATCTGGAAAAAATCCTTGTTCTTATCGGCCAATTTTTTAGCGTAGCGGAAAAGTTCATACTCGTCCATGCTCGGTATGTTTATTCCATCCTTTCTTGCCTCTATGGGAATATCCTTGAAAAGTTCTTCCCAGGAGCTGAGCTTCATAGCTTTAAGCATTTCTTCAAGGTCGTTCATATTCGGGGAATCGTTGCCCATACCATAAAACTTTCCTTAAGATTAAATAAGAAAACAATCATACCCGTTTGTGAGCCTAAAAGGGATGAAAAAAGTTCTTCAAAATTCAAATTTTCTAAAACTGTGGATTGGACAAATAGTATCAAATATAGGTGATGAGGTTGCATTTTTTGGATTAGGTGTTTTGGTTGTATTCTCGTGGAATGGTACCGCTTTAGACCTAAGCATAGTTATGGCTTCATCCCTTCTTCCGGTACTAATATTCGGCCCATTTGTGGGAGTATTTGTGGATAGATGGAACAAGCAGCTTACTATGATAGCTGCAGATTTGATTAGGGCATTTTTAGCTTTATTCTTCATATTCTGCACATCTGTTATTCAACTAGCAGTTGTTGTGTTCCTTCTTGCAACAGTTTCAAGATTCTTCTATCCTGCAAGAGTATCTATAATTCCAGAAATTATGAAAGAGAAAAACTTAGTGGAGGCAAACTCCTTTTCTCAAATGACTTATATGCTCTCGGTTATCCTCGGGCCTGTGATTGCAACTCCAATGATTTACATTCTTGGCTATACTTGGATTTTCATATTTGATTCCGCTTCCTATATATTTTCAGCCATTATGATATCCCTTATGAACTACGAGCATAAGGCAAGAGAGGAAATGAAAAAACCGATGGAGGAGTTGATTGAAGGGCTAAAGTACATATGGCACAATCCTACAGTTAGGTTATTAATCCTCATATTTTCCATAGTTATGCTCTTTGTCGGTGGTTTAAATGTTGCATTTTCCATATACATAAGAGACATTGTTCATATGGGTGTTGGGGGCTATGGTGCTTTAGAAGTTTTGTTTGGTATCGGCACAGTTGTAGGTTCAATTTCAACAGGATTCCTCGCAGGAAAATTCTCCGCTGGAAAGATGGTACTAACGGGAATATTAGGCATTGGAGTTATGATTCTAATGCTAGGCATTTTACCAACTCCCTGGGTTGCACTTGTATTCGGAGGATTCATGATAGGTTATTTTGTGGGCTATCTAAATGCTCCAGCTACTGCCATATTCCAAAAAGCTATAAAAGAGGAATTTAGAGGGAGAGTATTCAGCGCACAGGGAGCAATAATTCAAGGAGCAACTCTAATTTCAATCGTGATAATAGGACTCTTGGTAAATTATTTTGGCATAATTTCAATAATACTGTTCTCATCTTCCGTACTCATATTTCTCTCAATATCCCTCATATTTTCAAAAGCTTCAAAAGTTTTAAATGAAGGAGAATAGCTCTTTTCTTGTGTCTCTCAATGTAGGCCTCACTCTTCTTGCAATGGCAATATCATCCAAATTTATCTCAATTGTGTAAATATCCTCTTCAAAATATGGGGCTTTGTATAGAAGCTCCCCCTTTGGAGAATAAAGCATTGAGCCACCCCAGAACTCCATTGTGCGCTGCAGCCCTGCCCAATTCACATAAGCGAAGAACACCGTATTCTCTATGGCCCTAGCCGGTATAATTTTCTCAAACATGGCGCGGGAGGTAATGGGGCTAGCGGATATATTCACAATTATATTTGCACCATTCAAAGCTTGCATCTTTGCAATTTCTGGGAAGAATGCATCATAGCAAATCTGCACTCCTAATTTTCCAAATTTAGTATCTACGATGAATGGCTTTTCTCCCTCCTTAAAGTATAATTTCTCTTCAAAGGGCCCAAAATTTGGGAGGTACAATTTTCTTGCAACTTTTATCTCTCCATCCACAATCACGGCTGCAGAATTGTAGATATTCTCAGCCCTCTCAGGAAAGCCAAAAATCAATATTTTATCCTTTGCGCTCTTTACAATCTTCTCAAAAATTTCATCCTCTACGCTAATCGCTCTCTCAAAAATTTTATCGCGAATTAAGTAGCCAGTTAAGTACAATTCTGGAAAAATATACATGTCTGCTTCATTTTTCTTAACAATATTTAGCAATCTATCCAAATTATTCTGAACATCAAAACTGGCTCTCGTTTGAGCCAAGAGTATTTTCATTTCATCATCTCCCTTATCTTGTCCTCAAATTTTTTCTTTTCCACTATGTACCTATAATGCTTTCCCTCACCAACTTTTCCCTTAGAATCCCATGCCTCAACTTCAAATTCAAGCTTCGGCCCATCTCTCTTTATCAGTTTTGCTTTCACCTTAACTTTATCGCCTAGTGGAGTGGCTTTTAAATGCCTTATGCACACCCCTGTGCCCACAGTTGTGTGAGTATCTGGAAGGTATGGTTCTACGCATCTTAAAGCTGCAATCTCCATAGCTTGTACTAAGCAAGGTGTGGAAAAAACGAGCACATTAAGGCCAATTTGCTTCGCCGTTAGCTCTTCTTTTACCTCAATTTCATATTCATATTCTGCATTTTCGGGAATTTCCATAAGGGGATATAGGTTTAAAATTTAAAAATCTTTGATATGACAAAAGTATTAATTAGCACATTTCCATTTTCCAATATGCCAACCATGGTTGAGAAAATTCTCCAAGAGCATAGCAGTGAGAAGGTTGAGCCGGGCAAAATTGTATGGATTGATTTAGATATAATAACAGCCAGGGAATTTGGTGGTCCCAATGTGGTAAAGCACCTAAAAGAGAATTTCTCTGGCAACTATGTTGCAAAGCCAGAGAGCACATTCTTCACCTTTGATTTGAGTGTTCCAGCTAAAACTTTGAAGTATGCATTGGCTCAAAATATATGCAGAAAATTTGCCAAAGAGGTAGGAATAAAAGTTTACGATATAAATCAGGGAATTGGGACGCATGTGCTCATTGATAGAGGCGTTGTAAAGCCCGGAATGACAGCTGTGGGCACGGATTCCCATTACAATATCCTAGGAGCCGTTGGAGTTTTCGGACAGGGGATGGGTGATAGGGATATTGCCTTTGCATTCAAAACTGGAAAGACATGGTTTGAAGTGCCTGAAACTATGAAAGTCATCGTGGAAGGAAAATACAATTTTCCAACGGTGGCGAGGGACTTGACATTTGCAGTTATGAGAGAGCTTGGTCCAGCTGGAGCTTTAGGAAGGGCCATTGAATACTATGGAGATGCCATTTCCTCTCTGAGCATTGATGGGCGCATAACCCTTGCATCCCAAACAACAGAGATGGGAGGTATAGTTGGATTCACGCCCATGGATGAGAAATTGAAGAAATTCTACGAGAGTAAAGGCATAGATTTCAAGGCAATAAAGGCAGATAAAGATGCAGAGTATGTGGAAGAAATCCATATAGATG
>WAKY01000130.1 GCA_015523135.1 Candidatus Aciduliprofundum sp. | reverse complement strand
GTAGATTTACCGTGGTCAACATGGCCGATGAACACGATATTCATATGTGGTTTTTTATCTGCCATTTTTCATACCTCCTTCTTTTTCCCATATATGCATTATATATAAATCCTTTTCCTCATAACTCTGCATAATACTTCTCATCATAGGGTTCTGGCTTCAGTCCCTTTCTTTCGCGTATCTGTCTAACTATCTGTGGCTGCAAATCTCTTGGCACACGCTCATATCCTGCATTCTCTGTGCTCCAAAGAACTCTGCCTCCTGTGGCGCTTCTAATTGCCGATGCAAATCCAAACATTTCAGCTACAGGGGCTTTGGCATGGATAATTGTTTGATACTCTTCTTGCTCCATATCTACAATTACTCCTCTTCTCTGCTGTATCTCCCTTGTAACTGAGCCTACGAGTTCCATAGGCACATTGATGTAAATCTTCTGAATGGGTTCTAATAGAACTCTATTACCTTGGCACATTGCACCGTATATTGCATTACGCACTGCGGGTATAACCTGAGCAGGTCCTCTATGTATTGAATCTTCGTGAAGTTTGGCATCCACAAGCTTGACCTTTACTCCATAAACTTTCTCGTTTGCCAAGGGGCCTTTTTCAACAGCTTCAAAGAAGGCTTGCTTAACAAGTTCCATAGTTTCATTCAAGTATTGCACACCCCAAGTCATATCAAGCAAGATATTTGGGCCGCGAATTGCTTCAACCTTCTTTGCCTCATCTCTATTCATTCCAAGCTCTTCTAGCCTTTTAGCCAGATCTTTTCTATCCTTTATTCTATCCATCTCCTCAATATCACCATCAACAATTGCTTGGACAACGCTCTCTTCCAATGGCTCAACCTCAATGTAGAATTTGTTGTGCTTATTTGGACTTTTACCCTCAAATGGTCCACCTTTATGATCTACAGTTTCCCTATAAACCACTATTGGGGGTGATGTTATTACTTCCACTTTATACTCATGCGTAATTCTATAAATCGTAACTTCAAGATGTAGCTCGCCCATTCCGCTTAGCAAGTGCTCTCCTGTTTCTTGATTTATCTCTACTTTCAAACTTGGATCTGCCTTGGATATAGTGCGGAGAACATCAATCAAGCGAGGCAAATCTTTTGTATGCTTTGCCTCAATTGCTACTGTAACCACTGGCTCACTATAGTGTTTCATGGGCTCAAATGGTTCTGCATCTGGAATGCTTGAAACTGTAGAACCGGCAATAGCATCTTTAAGACCTATAATTGCGGGAATGTTTCCCGCATCAAGCTCATCCACTGGAATTCTATCGGGGCCAACCATCATAGAGAGCTGCTGAATTCTGTACTTGCGATTTCCCATGCCAACTATGTATAATTCTTGCCCCTTTCTTAGAGTTCCACTGAACAAACGACCCACAGCCACTTCTCCGGCGTGTGGATCCATGACTATTTTTGTAATCATCATTCCAACAGGACCTTTTGGATCGCATTTTATCATCGCTTGGCCTAAGGGACTATTTATATCCCCTCTCCATATTTTTGGAATTCTATAAGCTTGTGCCTCTCTTGGATTTGGAAGGTGCTGAATGACCATATCTAGAACTATTCTATGGAGTGGTGCTTTTTTTGCAAGCTCTCTGGTTTCTTCCCTTTCCAGATGTTCAAAAACATCTTTAAAGGATATGCCCGTCTTCTTCATAAAAGGTACACTAATGGCCCAATTATGATATGCAGAACCAAATGCAACGGTTCCATCCTCAACGCGAACCATCCATTTGTTTTTAAATTCTTCAGGGGCATATCTCCTTATGAGCTTATTAACTTCTTTTATTATCTTTCCAAATCTATCCATCATCTGCTGGCCATCTAGCTTTAATTCATTTATTAATCTATCAACTTTATTTATGAATAGAACAGGTCTAACTCTCTCTTTGAGGGCCTGTCTTAGTACAGTTTCTGTTTGAGGCATGACACCTTCAACTGCACAAACAACTACTATAGCACCATCAACTGCACGCATCGCTCGGGTAACATCTCCACCGAAATCAACATGGCCAGGGGTATCCAATAGGTTAATAAGATATTCCTCTCCCTCGTATTCGTGAACCATACTAGCAGCGGCAGTGTTTATTGTTATGCCCCTTGCTTGCTCCTGTTCATCAAAATCCAAAACCAGTTGCTTTCCAGCGAGTTCTTCACTCATCATTCCTGCTCCTGCAATTAGATTATCGCTGAGTGTAGTTTTTCCGTGGTCAATATGTGCCACAATTCCTATGTTTCTTATGTGTTCAATATTTTGCATTATTTTCATTGCTTTTTTGATATTATCCTCTTTCCTTCCCATCTAAACCACCTTATCTTGCAGATGCGGCAACGCGCTCAATTTCCTCCTTCTTTGAAACTGCAAAGCTACTTACATCGTTTCTTGCAGCTTTCATAATTTCATCGGCTAAGCATTCTTCTATGCTTTTAGAATTTTTAAAAGAAGAATTGACAGCTCCCAATGCTATATTTCTTAATGCTATATCCAATCTTCTTGAAGGTGCGACATCCACAGCCTTTGGTACAGCTATTCCAGCCATCTTTAATCTTGTTACTTCTTCCCTAGGCGCTGCATTCTGTATAGCATCCACCAAAACTTGTATAGGATTCTGCTTTGTCTTTTTCTCAATTATTTCAAATGCTTTTTTTACTACATTGTATGCGCTCATCTTTTTTCCTGTATACTTCTCTGTGCGCATTAGATTGTTGATTAGCCTTTCAACTACGTTTACATGAGTTTTTCCCAGGTGCTTTTTTACTTGCCTTCCGTGAGAATGGAGAACAAGACGAGCATCTAAATTTATGTACCTAACAAGTCCGGGATCTTTAACAACAACTTCTTTTGGGTCATACTTGCCAAATATTAGAAAATCCATTTAAATCACCTCACAGGTTTCTCCTTGCGTCCGCGTACAAGTTCATTTAGAGAGATTCCATTAACTTTAATAACCTTATAACGCACTCCAGGGATATCTCCCTTCGACCTTCCCAATCTTCCTCCTATTCCCTCTATAACTACTTCATCGTGCTCATCAATAAAGTTAATTGCTCCATTTCCAGGGGCAAATGCAGTGACAACTCTTCCATTCTTTATAAGCTGAACCTTGACGCATTTTCTTATGGCTGAGTTTGGCTGCTTCGCCTCAATTCCAACTTTCTCTATAACAATACCCCTAGCCTGTGGGCTCCCCTCCAGAGGGTCACTTTTCTCTTTGAGCTTTAATACCCTACGCTTATAGTATCTATCACTCCATCGAAACTTTTCACGATCTTCTTTTAATTTTCTAGCAGTATACAATCCATTGGCCATTTGGCATCACCTTGAGTATGGCACCTAAACGGATGCCTATATAAAAAATTTATCTCAAGAACTCTCTGAATTTCCATATTTTTGTTAGATAATCTTTAAATATACAAATTACCTTTGTGTCCTGAGAGATTTGGATGAATAGCCATAAAAGCTTAAAGGATTACTTTACCAAGAGAAGGACTTCTGAGAAAATATATCTCGTGCTTTCATGGATATTTAAATTTGGATTTATTCTTCTATTCTTTCATTATATATTTGTGGTAGATTTCGCAAGTGTCATAAGGACCACAATTCTCCTAGTAATAATATTTCTAGTGCCCATTCTTGACATGTACTACGATATTGCCATTCCCGCGTTTCTTGATCTAATAATGACCTTGGCGATTTTCCTCCATATCTTTGGTATGGAATTTGGCATATATGACAAGTTCTATTACTACGACTCTGTCCTGCACACATTTTCCTCTATGGTCCTTGCCACACTGATCATGGTGAGTCTTTTCGTAATTGAGAGGAACTACAGCAAAATACAAATGAGCATAAACCTCATTGCCCTGTTTACGGTATTTACCACTATGGCTTTAGGTGTTGTCTGGGAAATTGGGGAGTTTCTCATGGATCAGTTTCTGGGCACAACTACCCAGCCTGACTTGTATGACACTATGATGGATTTAATCCTTGATACTCTGGGAGCTATTATTGTGGTTGTGGTATTTACCCTTGCACTTCACAAAGGTATGGGTTCAGCTATGGAGGATTTTGACGAGAGCATAAAGGTAAAGATGGAAAAGCTGGAGGATAAGGGATAAAATTTTTAATCCATGCCCAGATGCCTTAGTATGATTGAAAAGGTTGCAGCAAGGATAATCTGGAAGTGGATGAAAAAGGGAAATATGGCCCGAGCAATGCGTGATATCTTGCCCCATTCTGGTTTGAGTTTTGATGAGCGGGAAGAGGTGGCAAGAATTGTTCATGATGTTGTGCGCTACAAACTATACTACGATTATATTATGGAAAAAAGAAGAATGAAGAAGAGTGCGGAGAATTATGTAAAATTAAGTTTAAAGAAGCCAAAGATGGATGCTCCATATCATATTCGTCATTCATTATCTCCCAAGCTTGCAGAAGTGACGCCAAAGGAATTCATTGAGGTTATAAATAGAGAACCAGATACTGTTTTATGCGTTAATTTGAGCAAGATAGAAAGGAGAAGGGCAATAGAAGGATTGAGAAAGGAGGGAATAGAAGCCGAGGAGTTTATTCCTGAGAGTGCAATTAAAGCTAGCAGTAATGCTCGCTATTCTTCCTTAATTAAGAATGGTCTTGCTATTGTCCAAGATTCTTCAAGCCAAATTGTTGCAAAGGTTGCAGGTTCTTTGGGGGAAGAGGTTTTAGATTATTGTGCAGGGAGTGGTGGAAAAAGTTTGGCTATGTATGCTCTAAATCCAAATTTAAAAATTCACGCTTATGATATAAATGAGAGAAAGTTGAAGGCCTTGGAGAATAGAGCTAAAAAATGGGAAGTGGATGTGCATATTTTTTACGATAAACCCTCGGGTAAGTTTCCTGTAGTGCTCGTAGATGCCCCATGCAGTGGGGTAGGTGCTGCAGCTAGAAATCCTGAGGCAAAGTATCAGGAAAATTTTGAAAAATTTGCTAGGATGCAATTAGAAATTTTGAATAAAGCAAAGAGTAATGTGAAAAGCGATGGGTATTTAGTGTATGTTGTTTGTTCTTATACTCCGGGGGAAACGGAGGAGGTAATTAAAGAGTTTTTAAATAAGAATCCTGAGTTTAGAGCCCAAGAAATTAAATGCGGGTATGAAGAGCATATAAAGATGAGCAATTATGGAGCTTATATTCTTTCTGGTGATATTTTCTATATAAGCATTTTAAAGAGAGAGTAGCAACTTATTTATACTTTCAATGGAATTCAATTTTATGCCTAGTGTTGAAGAGCTTATCAGAGAACTCAGAGTGGCTCTTAAGAAAGATGATGCTGGATTGAGAAAAGAAGTTGAAAGAATTGTTAGAAAATATGCAAAAAAGAAAAAAAAGGGATCTTTTGAGATGAAGGCAGGACAAGCTTATTATATAAACGAGAAGAATTCAAAGTATGCTATTAAGATCTTCCAACAAATTCTTGAGAGGGGATTAAAGGGGTTGTATATAACCAGAATGAATCCTCAAAGTTTAGAATTTGTAAATCAGGAAAATGCTAAGATAATCTGGCTCACCAGTATAAAGGGTAAAGATAGGATCTCACCGGGAGATTTGACTAAGCTCCATGCTACTGTAGTTGAATTTATGAATGAGAATGAAAAGGGTGTTGTAGTGCTAGATGGGATAGAAACTATGATAACTAATACGGATTTTATAAAGGTACTTCACCTTCTTCAAAAACTTAGAGATGTGGTTAGTGAGAAGCATGGTGTGCTTTTAATTTCAATAGATTTGGATACCCTAAACCCACAGGATAAAGCACATTTCCAAAAAGAAATAATGAATGAGATACCATTAAAATCTTAATTTGCAGATCTCTTGTTTACTACTATGCTGCAAGGTGCTGGAAGTTTATAAGAAGCTTCTCTCAACGCTTTTTTTGCGCTCTCTAAGTACTGAGGAGTTACCCTTGCAGTCATTATAACTTGTCCCTCATGCACTCTTGCTGCAGTGCCAACGGGCTTTCCAAATGCAAGGCTCATACCGGATGAAATTCTATCTGCACCTGCTCCTGTAGCCATTTTGTGTTCCCTTAGAACATGATGTGGGTATACTCTTATCCAGAGGTAGTAATTGGCTGTGCCTATCTTACCTAAATACTTGTTTGCGATTATACGAGCTGCTTCAAGGGCAGTATGCCTTATCTGACATGCCTCATTTATGACGAGATTAACCTCAATTGGAAAATCATTTTTAGCATCAACATTACCCATTTCAAAATGCACAATTTTGGGATTTGGAACTCCTCCCATGTATTCGCGACGAGTGTAAGCGGGACCATCAATGTTGTGATACATCCTACCTGGTTTTCTTACCATTCATATCACCTTTAGGCGTGATTAGGAATTTGGTATTTATATTTTTGCTAGATGGCTAGAATAAAATTTATATATTTTACAACTTTCACAAAATTATGAAAATTGAGAAAGATGGCATAGAAAAAATCAGGGAATCTATGTCAAAGGTATTTGCTAGAGGTGGGATAAGGGATATGGATGCTTTGGTACTTTCTGAACTTTTGATATGGGACCGCTATATGGATGTCGAAGAAATTGCCAAAAATCTGAATTATAGCATCTCTGGAGTTACCGGAAGTTTGCACCGCCTCATGCGTATGCATCTTGTTATTCGCAAAAAAATCGGAAAAAAATATCTCTATAGGTCTGAAAGTAATATTCTTTCAGTATTTATTCACTTAGTTCAGGAGATATATGAGCATGATCTTCCTAGGCTTCAACATATTGTGGATGAAGAAAAGAGTGTGTTAAATGATGAAGAAAAAAAGGTTGTGGATGCTCTGGATGCCAAATTGTCAAAGGCTAAGGAGTATTTAGGTGCGTTGATAAAAATTTTGGAAGATTATACAAAGGAGGTGAGTTAAATGGCAAGGATTGTTCTAACTACTGATGAAACCCTTACAAGCACCTACAGGCATATTCCTCTATTGGATTTCCTAGGTTGTGCTCCCGTTGAACTAGTACCAAAGCCTATTTATAATTTTTTAGATACACAAGTTCCAGATGATAATGGAAAGCTAACATTTGCGCCTTATGGTCTAAGAAAAGTGGAAGCAGCACTTTTGCTCCAGGGATTCAAAAGAAACGAAGTTGTGGTGGCGCATCCTAGGCATGTAGAGAAATTCATAGATGAGAAAACAACGATAGTGGGAGTAAATACTATGGATCCCTATGGCCTTGGACCTGTTACTATGATGTTCACTCAAGGTGGAAAACTCACCTCTTACACAAAGCTTAAGTTTACATCTCTGATGCGTAGAATAAGAGATTAT
>WAKY01000129.1 GCA_015523135.1 Candidatus Aciduliprofundum sp. | reverse complement strand
TCTATATTTCCAAGCTCTTTCTAATAGCCCTTAGTGATCCAATAATAACAAGAAGATTTGCAAATGTGATTAGGGATGAGCTTGAAAAGTACTTGATTGAAGATAGCAGCGAGAATGTATATCTGGTTGCATCAGCTTTAGGGGTAAAATACAAGGAGATTCCTGAAGAAATAAGAAGATTACACAAGGAGAATCCCAAGCCATGGGTTGCGGGTGCAAAGTACGAGCTTTTTACATTAGTTCATTTCTTAGATTTCATAAAATACACTTCGGGTATAAGTGGAGAGGCATTCAAGCTTATAAATCAACCTCTTAAGGATGGCTGGGTTCCTGTAAGCAGAGAAGAGTTCATAAAGATATTGAGAGAAGCATTTGTCAAAAATTTTGTAAAGGATATAGAAAGCAATGTAGATAAAAAAGATGTGCTGAAAAAATATTTCAAGGATGAAATTGAAAAAATAAGGGAATTGAAAGATGAGTATATTTCCAAATATTCCTCTCAGGATTTTGGTAATGTTGTTGAAGATGCGTTTCCCCCGTGCCTAAAATCAATAATTGTCAAATTGAAAAGTGGTGTAAATCTGCCTCATCAAGCGAGATTCTTTCTCGTTACATTCCTTCATAAAATAGGAGTTAACAATGAGGAAATAATGAAAATATTCGCAACTGCTCCCGATTTTAACGAGTCTATGACAAAGTACCAAGTTGAGCACATAACTGGCGGGATTTCAAAAAAAGAATACGAGGTACCAAAATGTACCACTCTCCAAGCATACGGACTTTGCGTGAAAGATATAGTCAACGATAACCTATGCAAAAAAGAGTGGATGACACATCCTCTGCTTTATTATAAAATTAAGAAGGAATGGATTTCCAAGCAGAAAAAATCCTCTGAATAGCTGTAATGTGTCCAAGAACTGCAAATATCATTAAGATCCAAGATGATACGGAGAAGTAGTATCCCCACCAGAAAAATTGTATTATGGGCAAGAGCATTAATATCACCAATCTATCAGCCCTACCAAGAATACCTCCATATATCCTCCCAACACCCACGGCTTGTGCTTGTGTTCCCACATAGCTAGTCATAAACACCCCTGATAAAGCAAATAGGCCAATTAATGGATTTGAGTAAGGGCTTAAAGATATTCCAATTATTATCATCATATCAGCATACCTATCAATTAAATGGTCTAGAAAATCCCCCTTATTTGAGGATATCCCGCGCAATCTGGCAACTTTTCCATCAATAGCGTCCATAAGAGATGCAAGGATTAAGAATGCAAGAAATATGAAGAGGAAATAAGAGCCAATATATGTGAGATAGTAAGAAAGGGCAGCGAGGAAAGAGACAAATAGAGAGATTAAAGTTATGGTATTAGGGTGCATTTTCATAAATGGCTTTGATATTGCAGTTAAGAGCGAATCAACATTTTTTCTATAGTTATTTAGTACCATTTAAGTATTTCCTCCATATAGTTGATTCTTGGTAAATATTTTCTATCCTTTGTTTTTATTATATGCTCAACTTCTCTCGCAGTCTCTTCTACTCTCTTCTTGGTAGTATCAACCTCAAATACTTTATCTTTTCCATGGTAATTAATGGACTCTGCCGTTATTAACCCCATTGCCTCCGCCTCTAAATTTTCCCTTATTTTTCTCTCACTATATCCTCTTTTTCCCAATCTCTCTCTTAGCTCTTCTGGATGACATCTTAGAACAATTACAATATCAACAGGCAGCTCGTGAGAGTAATGTGCTTCCAAAATAATATCGCCCTTCATTTTCTTTATTTTCGCCTTAAGATATTCAATATCAACAACATCTGCATCCCTATCTTCATCGTGGTAGAGTATAGCATCCTTGAAATCCTTCAGATAGATAACCTTATAATTTTTTTTCAATATTCTTGCAATTGTGGTTTTGCCAGTTCCCGGAGTGCCTGTGAGGGCTATGAGCATAAGAGAAAAAAAGCATCAAAGTATATTTAATTTCTCAAAAATAAGAAAAAAGGAGTTATTCTTTTTCCTCCTCAGAGCCTTCTTCAGTTTCCTCTGTACTCTCTTCTATTTCCTCATTATTTTCCTCTGAAATCTCTTTTTTTCCCTTGTTCTTCCTTGCAGCTGCTGCAACTGCCACTATCGCTATTATAATTGCTACTATCCCTATGGACAATCCTGCATATCCAATGGCATTTGCTGAATTAATTGAATTGTCCTGTTTCTTGTTCTTCTCGTTTATATTGGTTATATTGCTGTTAATCTGTTGTATATTGCTCTGCAAATCATTTGCTTGGTCCTTCAAATCGTTAATCTGGCTCTGCAGGTCATCTATATTCTGTTCAATCTTATTTACTAGTGTTGTATTTAGCTCTTGAATAGCCTTATTGAGGGCTGTGACATTGTCCTTCAATTCATTCTGGAGCATATTAATTCTTGAATTGAGAGTATTAAGCTGTGATTTCATGGCATTGATATCATTGTTTATTGTGGAAATATCTCCTTGGATATTTGATATCTTTCCTTGAATGTCTGAGATTTCATCCTTCATGCTTGTTATCTGGCTCTGCAGATTGCTTATTTCAGAGTTTAGATTATTAATGGCATTCAAAATTTCAGGTATCTGTGGTAGATATAACGCTGTAACTGTTTCTGTGGCAGAATTACCTGCTTCATCAGTTGCTTTTACAATGAATACATTTTCGCCATTTACCAATGTTGTCTCATACGCGAAGTTTCCATTGGAATCAACAGGCACATTTACACCATTTATGGTAACTGTTGCACCGGGCTCTGTAGTTCCATTTATCCAGAATGTAGATGTATATGTTATGGGAGTATTTGTAGATGAGGTAATCTCCAATGTTGGCGGTGTGGCATCCACAGTAAATGTCCAACTCTCAGTAACTTTATTTCCACCATTGTCTACAAGAGTTATTTGCACCGTATGCTTTCCATCTGCTAGAAGGAATGGAACATTTGCCACTACATCTCCGGTATTACCATTAGCACTTACAGTTGCGGGTATAGTTATACCATCTATCTGCACATTCACCTCAGAGAATCCGCTATAAATTTCATCGTACCATGTGAAGTTAAGTGCCGGGCTTCTATCATTTGTGATTGAGTTCGCCAAATGGAAAGATTCTATCTGTGGAGCTATAGTGTCCTTTACATCGATTGTCTGATAAATAATATTGTTGTTAGCACCCCCTGTTGTTAGAGTTGCACTCTCAGCAGGGGTATTTGTAATTATCTTGTAGTAATGCACTCCAGCAGTAGTATTGCCTAAGGACACACTTGCGGTTACATAATTTCCAGAAGCAATAGCACCTACTTGAGCACTACCAATATGGCTTATTCCAGTAGCATAGGCATCTATATAGAATCCAGTGTAATTCACAGATTCATCAGATACGAGCTCTACATACACGGTGGAGCCATTTATGAATGGTGTCCAGAGATCATTATAGAATCCAGTGTAGGATATCTGCAGCTTACCTGTAGAGTTGTAAATATACACATAATCATATCCCGGCTCTACATATAGATAATTAAAGTGCAAGGATATCTTCGTAGCATTTGGTACTGTTATTGTCCAAACATTATCATAGTTGTTTGGATAAGGATGAGGAGATTCTACATCTATGGCATTAACATTCTCTATTTCCCATAGGTCAACTGTAGTACCATTAGATGGTAATGGACCAAAGTTGTACAACTCAATATTTAGGTTATCATTACTCTGTGATGCCATAACTGGCTCTACATCGTAGCTAAGTACTTTGAAAGTTGCAATCGACCAGTATCCATTTGGATAGTAAAAGCTTACATCATTTCTTGGATTCTGATCTCCTGGAGTATTAGCTTCTACTGCAATCATATCCTCTCCTGCAACCTGAGGTGTCCAAGGTACAGTTATGAACTTTGTTTCTCCAGGAGCAAGAGTTACAGATAGTGTTTTTATAATGCTATAATAATCCATAACGGTTACATTGCTTGTAGCTGTATTTGTAGTGCCTATGTTAGTTATTTCAAATGTTATGCTATTTGGCTCTCCCACTACGGGATCATTTTGAATGAATACCTTTTGAACCCACACATCCAAGGGCAAATGCACATGGAACAAGGCCCACATTGCATTGTTGTTCGGATTTGAATCTCCAGCAACATCAGCACTTGCAACTACATATTGCCATCTTACAGATGAATTTGTTGGATCCATTCCCAAGGGTATAAGATTAACGGCTTTCCATGGTATTGTAACATATGCAACTTCTCCAGGTGCTAGAGATGACACGGTTGCATTTCCAAGCCAAACTAAAGGATGACTTAAATTACCCTCTTGGAATATAAGCACATAATTCTCTAAGTAGAAATGCACTGTTATATCTGTAGCAGTTGCATTTCCAGAGTTATAAAGCACAGCAGTTACATTAGTTGTCTTTCCAAATGCCACATCCCCATAATCTAAGAGAGTTATAACCTGAACATCTGGAGCAGAGCCTCCAGTACTCTCACTATAAGTTCTTCCATTGTAATTTGCTTCTCTTTCTGAAACAGTCAATGGCGGTGCTGGTGAGCCGCATGACATATAGAATCTTGTATTCTTTCCATCTGAGCTGTAAACGGATAGTATGTATGTTCCTTCCCTATTAGGCATAAATGAGTATGTGAAGTTATTTATTCCATTGCTTGTTGCTACAGGATGCAAAGTTTTCATATCCAGTATGAAATCATAGTATGTTGGCTGAGCTCCCCAAGGACCAGAGCCATACCCGTGTTCAAGATATAAAAGCTCTGCTTTAACCGTGGGTGAATCTGTGCTTATGTTAACTATTACATCTTTTCCTCTTGTTATTACTGGTATGTCATTTGAATTATAAACCGCGTTTGGTATTATAACATTTGGCACATTGTAAGATGGATAACTTGCTCCGCTTCCTGATACTTGAAGGGCAGGATCTCCTAGAAGTGAGTATTCAAAGTAAGACCTTGCCCAAATATTCATATTCATCCCTGTGTCCCAAGGATCAAGCATCCTAAGATAAGGCCCTAGCCAATGGTTATAAAGGCTTAGAGCAAATGAATACATCATACCAAGTGTTACATGGCCATATAAGTGAGTACCTAAGAAATAACCTGCTATTGTACCATCCTCAGTTATCAAATCTCCAAAATCATTTGGAGCGATCAATGTTCCATTATCAAAATAAGCATATGTGCTTCCATAGGCCTCTCTATCTCCACCATAGTACGCAATTATTCCATCTGGAGCATAAAGCATCTTCTCAGCTATTGATGTACCCCCATTTATTCCAGATGCAAACTCAGAGGGATAAACTTCTTCATCCCAAGCACCGTTAAGGCATGAGCCAGAGATATAAATTGGCAAGCTTCCGTAGGATGAATTCATGCTGAAATCCCAAGCGCTAACTTCATCATTGTGGTGCCAGAATGAGAACCCTGAGCCATGGGTTATTTCAATTATCATATCGCTATTGTACATCATCTTTATGAAATTATTGTATGTGAAATTCCTAAGTGTATGGAAATACTCTGTAACTTTTACACCATCAGCCCATCCATAGTTGAGTGGCTCTAAAACCCCTGTTTCTCCAAGGAAATATGGAGTTTCAAATACTTGGCCACCAGAGAGTGTAACATTTTCTATGTTTCCTGTTTTGTGGGCTGCATAGTAGATTATCTTATCTACAACCTTGTTTGCGGTCAAAGGATTTACAGGGATTCTGCCTATAAAGAACTGTGGCTCATAGCTGAAGTATGTAGAGTTATAGTTTGGCTGAGCATAGAAAGCATCTGT
>WAKY01000128.1 GCA_015523135.1 Candidatus Aciduliprofundum sp. | reverse complement strand
GCATATCCTATACAACTATTCCCATAGAAATTGGGTATTCCTCTCATATTACTGTACAAAACAACAGGCTTGATTACAACATTGTGGCAGGCATAATGCTCTCATCATCTAGTAGAAATTATGTAAAGAACAACGAGCTTAGTTACAATGCAAACGGCATTTACCTTTCATTCACCAATGAAACTATTATATCTGGAAATAAGGCATCTAAAAGTATAGATGGGTTGGTCTTAATATCCTCAAAAAACAATACAATAAAGAATAATGCTTTGTCTTACAACGGTGCTGGACTCTTCCTCAATTATTACTCGAATAATAACACAATGGAGAATAACAGCATAATAGAAAATCAATATGGAATCTATATTTATGAGTCCATTTACAATGTAATTGGAAATAATAAATTCTTGGCTAACAAGTATTCCGGGGTTTATATTTACTACGGTTCTTACTCATCAATTTTTGATAATGAGTTTGTAAACAACACGTATTCTTCGATTGTTTTAATGGACTCGTATAATGAGACTCTTCGGGAAAACACCATGGTAGGCAACGGTATTCTTGTAACAGGAGATAAAGAGGCTTTTGTCTCTCAGGAGATAATCAACAACACTGTAAATGGCAAGCCAGTTTACTATTACAAGAATGTAAATATGGAGAACGCAACGGTGCCGGATAATGCGGGAGAGGTCATAGTAGGCAATGTTTCCTGGCTCAATATGGAGAATTTGAATATATCGCATTCTACTGTTGGGATGGAGATCGGATATTCTTACCACATAATTGTGAAAAATAACAATATTGCTTACAATAGTATAGTAGGAATTCTCGTTTTGAATTCTAATAATACACTTATAATGGATAATAATGTTAGCCACAGCATAAATGGAATAGTATTGCTCTTGTGTAATAACAATACTATTGTTGAAAATAATATAAAGGATAACAAGAACGGAACTTATCTGACAGCATCAAATTACAATGTTTTAGATAGAAACAAAATAACCAACAACACATTATATGGAGTGTATATGGAAGGCTCCAGCAAAAATACAATAATGAGGAATCTGATATACAAAAACGGGTATTATGGTGTATATTTATATTCTGAATCCTCGTATAACCTGATTTTTGATAATTTCTTCTATTACAATCACGGCTCTGGAGATTCCTACAATTCTTCGCATGTTCAGGCTTACGATGCTGGCTCTGGAAATCGCTGGAGCGTTGCCATGCTGGGTAATTATTGGAGAGATTGGGCAAGTAACAGCGATCAAAATAATGATGGTATTGTGGACTTGCCTTACAAGATAGATGGCCCTGTAAATGCAAAGGATGTTTATCCTCTAAAATACCCTGTGGTGGCCTCCCCACCATCAAAGCCCCTTGAATTGAAGGCTAGGAGTGGAAACGAGTTTGTCAATCTGAGTTGGAGCGCTCCTGAGAAGGACGGAGGTGCATCCATAGAGGAGTATAGGGTGTATCGCAATGGAACTTTAATAGCAACAGTGCCAGCAACGCAACTGTGGTATAATGATACCAGTGTGGAAAATGGAGTAAATTACACATACTATGTTACTGCTGTAAACGCAGTTGGGAAGAGTAAGCCTAGCAATATGGTAAATGTCACACCCATGACTGTGCCTGAATCTCCTGAAAATCTGCATGCTGTTGCAGGAAACAGGTATGTTAATCTAAGCTGGGAAGTGCCAGAGTATAATGGAGGAAGCGCTGTTATAGAGTATAAGGTATACAGAAACGGAGTTTTGATTGTCGAGGTATCGGCTCAGCAGCTCTGGTACAACGATACAGGTGTGGAAAATGGAGTAAATTACACCTATTATGTAACAGCAGTGAATTCAGCAGGAGAGAGCAAGCCTAGTAATGTGGTAACTGCAACTCCTATGGGGTTACCTTCTCCACCCCAAAATCTACAAGCAAAGGCAGGAAATGGATATGTAAATTTGAGTTGGAATGCATCGGTAGATAATGGAGGATCAAATATAATAGAATACAAAATATATCGTAATGGTACATTAATAGCAACAATACCAGCCACACAGCTTTGGTATAATGACACGGAAGTAGAGAATGGAGTAAATTATTCGTACTATGTAACGGCGGTTAATTCAGTGGGAGAGAGTAAGTCTAGCAACACTGTGTATGCGATACCCATGACAGTGCCCACACCACCACAGAATCTAGTTGCTGATGCAGGAGATGGCTATGTAAATCTGAGCTGGAATGCATCGGCAGATAATGGAGGATCAGAGATAACAGAGTACAGGATCTACAGAAATGGCACTCTAATAGCAACAGTACCAGCAACGCAACTGTGGTATAATGATACGAGTGTGGTAAATGGAGTAAATTACACCTACTATGTAAAAGCTGTCAACTCAGTAGGGGAGTCTAAGCCGAGCAATGAGGTTAGCGCTATACCAACTGGAACATCGAAGTTCCCAACTATTTGGATAATTCTCATAGTAATTATAATCGTTGTAGCAATGCTATCCTTGTTTGTATTAATTCGTAGGAGGAAAGGTAAAACTTGAAGTTCAAAATTACGAATTGCAAGTATAATTAAAGTTTGAAGATAAATTTTAATGCTTTTAGTTCATAAAGTATTTATAATATAAATTGCATATCTTTGTTGCTGAAGGTGATTGGAACGAAGGGAAAATTATTGGCTGAGATATTAGTGCTTTCCTTGGTTCTTTTGATGATTTTCGGGTACTTTGGTGTTGGAATGGCGGGAGCAGCTCAGAGCAATGTTATAAATGAGAACTTAAAAGTTAAAGCATATGCCACGCACTCGCCGATTAGAATAAACAGCAATTCAGATTTCACATCTGCGAATGGAGTGGTTTCAGGAAGTGGAACTAAGGATGATCCGTACATAATCTCTGGATGGGACATCGATGCCCATGGAGCAGGAACTGCAATCTATATTGGAAATACTACGGCTTATTTTGTGGTTAAGAACTGCAATTTGCACAATACATCGTATCATTCTTCTGATTATGAAGAGGGCTCTGGCATTATGCTTTACAATGTGATTAACGGGATAATCATAGATGACACTATTTACGATAATTATGATAACAGCATATATTTAAAATCCTCCTCTGATGATGAGATACTCAATAACATGCTTCATAGCAATAGCTATGATGGTATTGATTTGGAGCATTCTTCTAGCAACACCATAACCAATAATTCAATTTACCATGTACAGGGAGAGGCTATTGCACTTTGGTATTCGTCCCAAAACACCCTGAGCAGCAACTCAATTTACAACAATAGCGGGGATGGTGTTGATTTTGAATATTCATCCAATAACTCTATGAAATACAATATACTCTCTAACAACAGTGGATATGGAGTGTATATAGATACTGGCAGCAACGATAATCTGGTTTATGCGAACTCTTTCTACTACAATGCTTACTCGGGAGATACATATAATTCCTGGTTTATTCAAGCGTATGATAATGGAACAGATAATCACTGGAACTCTTCTTCAGGTATAGGCAATTACTGGTACGACTGGGCAAACAACAATAATACGAACGATCAAAATAACGATGGCATTGTAGACTGGCCCTACAAGCTGGCTGGCGATGTTGGAGCTAAGGATTACTACCCTCTAAAAACACCTTATAGCACGCCAGTGCCCGAGTTCTCTGCAGGACTATGGATAATAGCAATTGCACTCATTGCCATTCTCGGATTGGCAAGATTGCGTAATAAATCTTGATCCCTCTTCATTCCCTGGTCTTGACTATCTCCTCAGCTTCGAGCAGCTCAAGCATTTTTCTCAGCTCTTTCTTATTTACAGCACCGTACTCTTCCTTCAGAGCCTCAAAAGCCTCTCTTAGAGGAAGCAGCTCTCCAAGCATTAAAAGCTCGTGTATTAGTGCCATATTGTTCCTGTTTTTTATGAATTTGAGGTAAGCCTCTCTATTTTTCTCGCTAATTATATCGGTATTTATCATCCCTTTCTTAATCCAGAGTATAGAAGGCTCATCTTTCAGCTCTTTACCAGCCCTAATATTCAGATACTGTGAATCTCTCCAGAGCCCGTGTAATACAAGTTTTCTTGCAATGTTTGTATTGCCTTTCATTCCTATCTCTCCCAGGTACTTCATCTTGTAAGCTTGGGCAAATCTGGTTAAGTTCTCGCGTGATAGGAAAAGAGCACTTGCTAGCACAGTCTTTCCTATAACCCTCACTGTATCTTTATGAATTTTGTCTACCGAATCTTCACT
Source organism: Candidatus Aciduliprofundum sp. (assembly GCA_015523135.1). Lineage (GTDB taxonomy): Archaea > Thermoplasmatota > Thermoplasmata > Thermoplasmatales > Aciduliprofundaceae > Aciduliprofundum. The sequence goes on along the minus strand of WAKY01000128.1, from coordinate 1,665 downwards.
TGAATGGTAATATGGATCTGGCCAGGTTATTAGCGTGATTGCAGGCACTCCAAACATGTTGAAAATGTCGTGGTCACTGCCCATCTCATAGGGATGTGTGGATGTTTTTATGATCGGCAGATCTCCAAAGGGTGAGGATTCAGAGTTTGCCAAGTCTAAAAACATTTCTATCACACCAGAGAGTACAGAGAACCTTGATAATGGAGTTTGCACATACATCAAGCTCTCACCGCCCACCATGTCCAGATTGATCACTCCATAATAATCTTGAAGATTTGCAAATTTCTCTACAAATGCTGAAGTGCCAATATGCTCAGGGATCCAGAGAAACGCAAAGCCCAGCTTTGAATTTTGGCTGTGCATCTTGCTTAGATTTCTTGCCAGCTCTATGAGCATGGCTGAGCCGCTGGCATTGTCGTTAGCTCCAGGCTTGGGATGGCAAAGATGTGCAGAGAACAGCAGGTACGGAGGCTCGCCAACTGTGGCATACACTATTGGCAGAGTCTCTTCATCCTTCATCTTCGTCTTTACCCTTATCTTGCCCTTTACATTCTTCTCTTTTTTGATCTTCTCAGCCCAGGTCTCGGGTATGGATACTGCAGGAATCTTGGCCAGCTCAGGTCTTCTTTTTTCAAGAACAATCCTATGTAGGGAAACGCGTTTCCCAGTCCTTTGCGATACGCAATAAATCCTATCGCTCCAACCTTGCAGGCTTTTCTGTAATTCTCTCTCCAATTCTCGCCTACAAGCACTATTTTTCCCTTCGCTCTTTTCCAGTCAGGCTCTCTCTCAATTGCCACGATTTTTCCTTCACACTCTCCCGATGGGCTGTGAGCCAGCACTACTAGCGGAGTTCTCTCACTACTCACTTTTCTACTATCTATCTCTACTTCTCCCTCTACTAGCTCCCAAGCTATGGGTACTTTAAAATTGGCAAACTCGCGCAGTCCGTCATATACTTCTTTGTAAAGCGTTCCATAGATATTCAGCTCTGCTAGAGAATTTACAACAAACTGGGCAGCATCCACCAGTCCTTGAGAGCCTTGAATTCTGTGAAATTTGGAAATGGAAGCGATATCTTCTATAACTCTATCTTCTTGAAAAGATTCGGCCATCTTCAGGTACTTGTTCATAGATCATAGTAGGGATTGATGAAAATAAACCTTTGCAATTGCGTGCAAAAGTATAAATAGACAGGACTTTAATATACAGCGATAAAAATGGCATGGATCAAGGTTATAGATGAGGATGAAGCGCAGGGAGAGCTCAAAGAAGTTTACGAAGAGATAGAGAGGGAGCGAGGCAAGGTTGCAAACATACTAAAATCGCATAGCTTGAATCCGGGAGCAATAAAGGCACATCTTGATCTTTACGTGCATTTGATGTTTGGAGCTTCACCTTTGAGCAGAGAAGAGAGGGAGATGATCGCTGTATGCGTATCTTCCACAAACGATTGCAATTATTGCAGAACTCACCATGGAGATGCTCTGAACACGTACTGGAAAGATAAAGATAAGGTTGAGAGATTTAAGAAAGACTGGAGAGCAGTGGTGCACAATTCACGGCACTATGCTATGCTAGAATATGCTGAAAAATTGACAAAGAACCCAGATACAGTCACGCAGCGGGATATAAAATTGCTGAGAGAGTATTTCACAGACAGGG
>WAKY01000127.1 GCA_015523135.1 Candidatus Aciduliprofundum sp. | reverse complement strand
GCTTCCACTATTTTTTTTCTTCCATTCTTTAAATCATTCCAAAGAGTTTTACGAGACACGCCCATCCTTGCAGCTGCCTCTTCTTGTGTTAAACCTTCAACATCCACCAAGCGCAGAGCTTCTAATTCTGAATAGGTGAGAATAACACTCTTGATGTAAGGACTTCCAATTGGAGCGTAGCTATTCACGGGAGGCACATAAGAGATCCATCTTGGTCCTCTGCGCCTCCCTCTTCTTCCTCCATATCCTCTCATTAATTACACAAATGCGATTTAATATTTATGTGTTTTGCGAAAATAATATGTGCGTGAATATGCAAAAATTATCTGTGCGAGTAAAAATTTATATGCTCAAATAATATATGGCCTTTACTTGAATGGTGAGGGCAATGATGGCATATATTGCACTTGGTATAGGACTATTGTCTCTCTTAATAGCCTTTTTCTTTGCATTATATGTAAGAAGGCAAGATGAAGGCAGTGGAAAGATGGTTGAGATCTCTGGATACATAAGAAGAGGAGCAATGACATTTCTTAACAGAGAATACAGATATTTGACCGTGTATATAATTGTTGTAGCAGTTTTCTTGTATCTTCTAAGCTTCATTAAGAATGGTGGTGTTAGTGCATATACTTGGATTGCATTTGTTGTTGGTGCTATATTCTCAGCTCTCTCAGGTAACATAGGAATGCGCATAGCCACCTTGGCTAATGTTCGAGCTGCAAAGGCGGTGGAGAAAGATATGCATTCTGGATTGAAAGTAGCTTTCTCCTCAGGTGCAGTTATGGGTCTAACTGTTGTTGGTCTTGGCCTATTTGGTGTAAGTTCTATGTACCTTTTGTTTAATAATCTAACTCCATACGAGTTGTCAAACATACTATTTGGGTTTGGCTTTGGTGCTAGCTCTATTGCATTGTTTGCGAGAGTTGGTGGGGGAATATACACTAAAGCAGCGGATGTTGGTGCTGATCTTGTTGGAAAGATAGAAGCTGGTATACCTGAGGATGACCCTAGAAATCCTGCCGTTATTGCAGATAATGTTGGTGATAATGTTGGTGATGTTGCAGGAATGGGTGCAGATTTATTTGAGAGCTATGTTGATTCTATAATTTCTGCAATAGCTATTGGTGTGCTATTCTCCGCTTTGAACACTACTTTGGTTTATCTACCTCTTCTCTTGGCTGCTATAGGAATTGTTTCCTCATTTATAGGCATTGGAGTTGTTGTTTTAATGCGCAACAAAGATCCATCTAAGGCCATGAACACTGGAGTTATAACTAGTGCTATTGTGATGGTTCTTCTATCATTCCTGATAATGTATTTGAATGGAGATTACAAGTTTGAAAGCTTAAACAAAGTTGTGCCTTGGTACAATATGTTCGTAGCTCTTCTCGGTGGATTAATAGCAGGCATAGTTATTGGATTCTCCACGGAGTACTACACTTCTGATAAATACAAACCAACTAGAGATATAGCAAAAGCAAGCACTACAGGTGCAGCTACTAACTTAATAACGGGCATGTCAATTGGTATGCTAAGCACAGTTGTTCCTGTTCTATCCATATCCGTTGCAATAATACTTGCGTATTTCTTGGCGGATCTTTATGGCATTGCCATAGCTGCTGTTGGGATGCTTAGTACCTTGGGTATGACTTTGAGTATGGATACCTATGGCCCTGTTGCGGACAATGCTGCTGGCATTGCAGAAATGGCAAAATTGGGAAAAGAGGTTAGAGAAAGGGCAGAGGAGCTTGATGCTGTTGGAAATACTACGGCCGCTATAGGCAAGGGATTTGCCATAGGCTCAGCTGCTTTAACAGCCTTAGCTTTATTTGCCACATACAATCAAACTCTTGCAGGGTTGGGGCAGAAGATAATCATTGATTTGGCCAATCCATCAGTGATGGTCGGAGTGTTTATAGGTGCGCTCATGCCATTCCTTTTCAGTGCTCTTGCTCTTCTTGCAGTTGGGCATGCGGCTGAAAACATGGTAGAAGAAGTGCGTAGACAGTTTAGGGAGATACCGGGTATAATGGAGGGAAAGGCTAGGCCAGAGTACGAAAAATGTATAGACATATCCACAAAGGCTGCAATTAAAAAGATGATCTTTCCAACTCTTCTGGCAATAATAGTGCCCATTGTAGTTGGTATAACTCCTGGGTTGGGACCTGAGGCGGTTGGAGGACTTTTAGCTGGCTCAATAGCTTCTGGATTCTTGCTTGCTATATACATGGCAAATGCAGGTGGTGCTTGGGATAACGCAAAGAAATACATTGAAAAAGGTAATTTTGGAGGTAAGGGAAGTGATGCCCATAAAGCTGCGGTAGTTGGAGACACTGTTGGTGATCCACTCAAAGATACAGCAGGCCCCTCTCTAAACATATTAATCAAATTGATGAGCATAGTATCTCTTCTCTTAGCCCCGCTCTTTGTACTAATCTTAAGTTTGTGATAACTTTTTATACTTTTTTTGATATTCTCTACAAAGATGAAGAAAGTATTAGTGATTGCACTTCTTGCGTTCGTTTTGATTCCAGCTGCTTATGCGCAGATTCTTCCATCTACTGGAAATCTTACTATTAGGGGAGGGGAGCATATAACTCTTAATTTTTCAATAATAAATACCAAAAATGAAACTATATTCTACACAATAAATTATGAAACTCCATCTGGATGGGATATGAATGTAACTCCAAGCAGTGGGGTTATATATGGAGGAGGTTTTCAGACAGTAAACGTGGAGGTGCATGCACCAAAAAGTTATGGGGTAAATGATTTCAATCTTCCAATTCATGTACTTCTATATGATGAGAATGGTAAAATTGGAGATTATGTTTATACTTTGCATATTTCCTATCTTTCAACACCCTTTTACCTTTTTGAGATACCTTGGCCTGAGAGCTGGGGATACTGGGGTACCTCTCTTAATGTTATAATTACCTGGATAATAATCACTCTTGCCCTTTATTTTCTATTCCCTTATTTAAAGAAGATAAGTAAATTAACAAAAACAAGGGTGGATGACATAATTGTGGAGATTCTTCACCTGCCTGTTACACTTTGGGTAATTTCTTATGGGATAACAACTGCTCTTTTGACAATACCTCCATTATCCTCAATTTTTTGGATTATAATTGAGATTTACAACATCATTGTGGTTATAATTGTAACTTGGATCTCTTATCGCTTTTTTAAGGATATAATTATTTACTATCTTTTCCATCTTTCAAGAAGCAAGAAGGGGGATTTAGAGAATGTTTTAATACCTATTCTTGAAAAATTAGGAATAGTTCTTATAGGTTCTCTTGGAGGTTTAATGGTACTTCAGGTGATGGGCGTAGATGTTGGAGTTCTTCTTGCCAGCGTAGGTATTGCTGGTGTAATTCTAGGTCTTGCAGCTCAGCAGACCTTAGGCAACTTCTTTTCAGGGCTTCATATTTTAGTGGACAAGGCATTTAAAATAGGAGATATAATCATGCTTGAAGACAATAGTGGAGTTTACAAAGTTTTAGATGTGGGTGTTAGGAGTACGAGATTATATGAGCTCTTTTCTAATACTGTTGTATTTGTGCCAAATAGCAAACTTGCTAATATAAATATAATCAATTTCAACAGGCCGAATAATAAGATGAAAGTTAGAATAGATGTAGGTGTGTCTTATGGAAGTGATGTTGAGAAGGTTATAAAAACCCTAAAAGAAATAGCACTTTCTCATCCAAGAGTTCTTCGTGGTGGGGAGTATGAACCTGCAGTGGTATTTCGTGAGTTTGGAGATTCAAGCTTAAATTTTTCTCTCTACATTTGGATTGAAGATGTTATGGAACAGTGGGAAGTGCCCAGCGAGATAAGAGAGAAAATAGTTAATGTGTTTAGGGAGAGAGGTATAGAGATACCATTCCCACAGGTGGATGTACATATTAAACCATTAAGACCTGGTAACTGAACGTCTCTTTAGTATTGCAAGAATGAGTCTTACATACTTAGCTCTTATGTAAGATAGTGAAAAGAGCCATCCTGTGTAAATGGCAACATAGAATGGAAAAATTTGAATCATTATGGGGACTATACTTTCAATATGGTCCATATAAATTTTTAAATAATATATTATTCCCCAACTTGATAAAATGATTAGGAGGGATAAATAAAGGGCAAGAGCTGCCTTTGCAATTTTTTTCCACCTTTGAATTAAGTGGAATATTTCTTTTAGATCTTTCAATTTTGATAGTATGAATGATTTTAAAATTTTATCCTCTGTTATAAATATCCCCCAAAAAATCAGAGAGTATTTTATTACATTATCCCAATCATTTGCATATATAAAATTGAAAATAACGGATATGAGAAAAGCAAGCTCCACTAGGTATGCGTAGAAAAAATCCTCCTTTATATCCTCGATTGTGGCCACATGTTTCAATCTTTGAGCATTTATTTATATTAATCGTTGCAAATCTTATAATTGATAATCAAATTACAATCAACAAGCATAAATAATCGTACCATCATTCACCATCATGCCTGTTATTCTCCTTGTAGGTATGCCCGGTGCGGGAAAAGAAGAGTTTGTTAAGGTTGCAAAAGAGGAGGGCTATGAAATAGTTAGGATGGGTGATGTTGTTCGCGATTATGTTCTTTCTTTAGGTTTAGAGCTCAAAGACGAAATAGTTGGGAAAATTGCATCCCAGGAGAGAGAGAGGTATGGAATAGATATATGGGCAAAAAGGACATTGGAGAGGGTAAAGAGTAAAGAAAGAACTTTAATAGATGGGGTTAGATGCTTAGAAGAAGTTGAAGTGTTCAAGAATGCTTTAGGGGAAAATGCTAAACTTGTTGGCATATTTGCACCCAGAAAAGTTAGATTTGAAAGGATATTGAATAGGGGCAGGGAGGACGATGTTCATAGCTGGGACGAATTTGTTGCAAGAGAGATGAGAGAGCTTAAATGGGGTCTCGGCAATGTGTTTGCCTTGGCGGATTATATGCTTCTTAATATATCCACATTAGAGGATTTCAGGAAAAATGTCAGAAACTTCCTTATTGCTCTTGAGAAAGAGGAGAATAGCTCTTGAGGATATTTTTATTATTTTATCTCCATCTATGGCCGTCTTCAGCATGCTTCCAGGAGGGGCTACAAATGGGAGCTCACCCCATATATAATTCACCTTACCTTCTTCTATGAGCTCTCCCTCAAAACTTTTTAATTCTCCGCTTAGCTCATATACTTCTCCATTCTTCAATAGATACCATTTTTTGTTGTTTTTATCATATTTGTAATGCTCCTCGTAATCTCCGAATCTTATGTAGCCGGGAGAATTTACCTTGCTAAAATAATACCAACCACTCTCTTTGGGCACCCTATAGAATTTTTCATCCTTTGCATTCACTATAAGAAGAGAGCCACAATACGGGCAAGTGAGCATTTTTGCATAGCTCTTGTCTCCAAGCTCCGCATAGCATGTTGGGCATTGCCAAGGCAATCTCATATTTTCACCTCCATAATTTTTTCCATCATTCTTATTGCCCGCAAGTTCTCTTTTACATCATGCACCCTAATTATTGAAGCTCCTTTGAGCGAGGCAATTACATCGCTTGCAATCGTGCTCTCTAATCTCTCTTCAACAGGCAAATCAAGTAATTTGCCTATGTAACTCTTTCTGGATGCACCAATCAAAATTGGAAAGCCCAGTGATTTGAAAGAATCCAAATATTTCAAGATTCTCAAATTATCCTCAACTCTCTTTCCAAATCCTATTCCCGGGTCTATAATTATCTTTTCCTCTTTTATTTCTTTTTTCAAGGCAAATTCTATCCTTTTTCTCAAGAATTTTGCTATCTCACCTATTGTATCCTCATAGTTTGGATTTAGCTGCATATTCTTTGGCTCACCCTTCATATGCATTATTACTATGGCCGCGTCATAATCCCTCACTATTTCAGCCATACCCTCTTTTCTCAATCCGTAAATGTCATTTACCATACTCACCCCCCTCTTTAATGCCTCCTCTGCTACTCTTGGCTTATAAGTGTCTATTGAAATTGGAATTTTTAAATCTTGCAATTCTTCTATTACTGGTAGAACTCTCCTCATTTCCTCCTCCTCGCTCACTGGCTCTGAAAATGGACGAGATGATTCTCCACCAATATCAATTATGTCTGCTCCCTCTTTAACCATCTCCCTTGCCCTCTCCACCGCCTTCTCCACGCTCACATATTTTCCTCCATCGGAAAATGAATCAGGTGTGACATTTAGTATGCCCATTATCTTTACTGGTGGGATTTTTATTTTATGCTCTCTTGCCTCTATCACAAATTCCCTTTTTGAATAATTCTCAATTGCCTCTTCCATTTCACTTGCTATATCCTTGCCTTTGAATGGCTGCTTTTTCATCTTCTCTATCAATATTTCAAATTGCCGCAGAGTGCCGAACAATATTGCATCTGTGCTTTCGCATTTTAATGCTGCGGTGCACCATGGCAAGGCGCATTCCATTCCAGCTGCTAAAGCTTCTTGCTTTAGAAGAATTGCGCCTTTGAGCGGTAAATTTTCCATTCTTAAAACTATGAAATTTCCTTTTTTTCCCATAATAGAAATGCCATCTTCGCTCACGCCTATCTTTCTCATAAAATGCTCTAAGTCATAGGAGCTACTATGAAATACAAGAGTGTTGAACATAGGGGAAAATAAGTTTAAAAATAAAAAAGATTTGGAAAAATTATAACCAGTAGAGCCAGACGAAGTATATTGCGAATATTATTGCAAGTATGTACATCAAAGGTGTTATTTCTTTGAATCTCCTAGTTGCCATCTTTGTTATCACATATGCAATTATTCCTGCACCTATTCCATTGGATATGCTGTAAGTAAAAGGCATAACTACGAGAGTTATGAAAGCAGGGATATATTCTGTATAATCATCGAAATTTACTCTTTTCATATTTGATAGCATAAACAGACCAACGAGAATTAAAGCTGGAGCTGTGGCGGCTGCGGGTACAAGAGCTACAATGGGCGTTATGAAAAGTCCAATAGTGAAGAGAAGAGCTACTACGATGCTAACTAATCCAGTACGACCACCTTCTTCTACACCAGAGGCACTTTCTATGTAGGTTGTAACTGTGGATGTACCTATTAGAGCACCAAATGTTGTACCTATTGCATCTGTCAATAGCATTCTAGTTAGTGGTTTTTCAGGTATGTTTCCATTTTCGTCAAGGTCTCCAACCTTTGCCGATAGCCCTGTTACAGTGCCCAAAGTATCAAAGAAATCGACCATAAGGAAGGCAAAAATAACTCCTAGAGCACCCACGTTGATTAAGCCTTGGAAATCCAATTTTAGAGCAATAGGAGCAATTGATGCTGGTAGAGATACAGGCGAAGAAGGTAGTGAGAAACCGGCGGGATAAAGTTGTCCTGCTGCCCAAGGGCTGTATATTGCCCATAGAACTGCCGCAGTTGTAGCTCCTAGTATTCCCCATAGAAGTGCTCCCTTTATCCTGTTAACCAAGAATATGATTGTTATGAATATGCCGAACAGAGCTATGGCAACAGATGGGAGATTTATGTAGTTCATAGATACAACTACACCAACAGCTTGCCCATTCGGAAGTAATTTTTCTGCAGTGTATCTAATTATTTCAGCGTTGTTTAGTCCTATAAATGTAAGAAATAGGCCTATGCCTGCCCCTATTGAATATTTGAGTGTTACTGGAAATGCATTTGCGACCATTGTTCTGACCTTTGTGATTGATAATGCTATGAAAATCAAACCTTCTATGAATACTGCGGCAAGTGCAATTTCCCATGTGTAATGCATTGCCATAACAACACTGTATGTAAAATAGGCGTTCAAACCCATTCCGGGAGCTAATGCATAAGGCTTCTTTGCATATAGGCCCATTATTGCGGTTGTCACTGCAGTTGCTATAACGGTTGTTGTTACAAGGGGTGCAAAGGGCATACCTGTTTGGCTCAGAATTGCAGGATTGACGAATATTATGTATGCCATTGTCATAAATGTTGTAAATCCTGCGATAACCTCAGTTCTTACTGTGGAGCCACTTTCACTAATCTTAAAAAACGAGTCTAGTTTTTCAGACCATGTCATGCATCCACCATGGAAAATATATGTTTCATATATTTAATGATTTCACTGTTCTACATCAAAGCTTATTTCTAGCAACTCTTTTGCTTTTCTAAATCTCCATTTTCTTATCTTTATTTTTCTCACTTCTCCTGTTGTATTAGTATGCTCCTTGTTGCAGGCATTTACATTCCACCCTTCTATAACTACAATTTTTAAAGTTTCTACATTATCTGGAATTGGAAATAAATCGTACATCTCATTGCCAAATACATTTTCGGTCTCATCTCTTGGCAATGTTAAAATTTTTATGGGAATATTCTCCCTTATTTTCTCGTTTGCGAGCTCTTCTATTATTTTCATTTCCTCTTGAGATGGTTTCTTATCATATTTCACGCTCAATCTTCCATGGGTGCCATTCACATAAACACTAGCAGTCCATTTTGCTCCTAGAACTTTTGCAACTGCACCTTTGAGGATGTGGCCATGCAGTATGACTTCTTATTTCATCCATATTACAATCCCCAAAAGGGCTTCTCCTTTCTCTTTATTCTTGCAATCTCATCTAATACCTCTTTATCCTCATAGCTTAAATTCATCCTGAATAGCATCTTGGCATGCTCCTCAGGTATATCCACATAGTATGTCTCATCTGCTTTTACCTGCCTACCCACAGTGACACCATCTATGGCAATTGCAACTTCTTCGCCCATTATTGCCTCTACCACATTATTCTCTCCGCTCCTTATACTCTTTATTCTCCCTACAACCCTACCATCTTCTCGCAATATCCTTTGTCCAACCCTTATCCTTCCACCTAATACCCTTACTCCTACAATAGCAGGCTTGCTTAAGCGAAATATGTATTCGGGCAGAATTTTGAACTTGCCGGGGAAAGTTATTTCCATCCTCTTCTCTGCTTCCAATTCTCTCTTTTTCTCCTCTGCCCATTCTTTGTAGTCCTCAATAATCTTGTAAACCACATTGTTTGTGAATATTTTTACCTTGCTTGCCTCTTTTTCTGCATCCGGAAGAATTTTCACATTGAATCCTAATATAACGCGGTAAAGAGGATTTCCTATTGTTTGGCCATTTACAATATCTCTCTTGCTTATATCTCCTATATCTGCCATCTTTATTGGTATTCCCTCTTGCTTCAGCTCATAAGCTAATGCTTCCAGAGAGCCAAGAGCATCCGCTTTTATTATCACACCCTCTTCCTGCGTTTCTATATTTATCCCCGTCTCTCTTCTCACTCTATTCACTGCCTCTTCAATATTATCATTTGCCACTATTACAGGTGAGCCAGCAAGGGCGTTTTCCAAGTTTGGTGCTGCTATTTTTATTCCTGCCGCAGCGTGCACTTCATCAACGCTTAAGAACCTATCTCTTGGATCTCTCATCTCATCAAGGGGCTTTGGCTTCAATATTGCCTTTATCTTGGTTATAATTGGCTCGTCATGGCTGCCAACTACGATTGTATCGCCCTTGCGCATTGTGCCAGAATATAAGATAACATCTATTGTTTTTCCCAAGCCCCTTTCTTCCTTAACTTCTAAAACTGTGCCCTCTCCTGGGCCTTCTTCAGTTTTTAAATTTTCCTCTAAGAACCTTTGGGCTAGACCCACAAGTACTAACAGCAAATCTGCAATTCCTATGCCCAATTTTGCGCTCATTGGAATAATTGCGAGGTTTTGAGTGAAATCTGCGATTCTATCATACCTATCAGAGGAGAATCCGAGCTCGTATAATTTTTCCACAATTTGATAGATTTTCTCATCAACAGCTTGCTGCACCTCTTCTTTTTGCTTTTGAATTGCAAATATGAATGGCTCGTCTTTGCAGTTTTTCCAGCCGTAAATTAAATCAATCTTATTTGCTGCAATCACAAATGGAGTTTTATATCTTTTTAGAATATTTATTGATTCTACAGTTTGTGGCATAATGCCTTCATTTATGTCTATAACCAATACAGCCAAATCTGCCAGTGCTCCGCCCCTAGCCCTTAGAGTTGTAAATGCCTCATGCCCCGGGGTATCTATGAAGAGCAAGCCGGGAAGTTTGAATTTTTTATTTATTAACTTCCCGCAAATCTTGTAAATCGCCTCAATTGGTACCTCTGTTGCTCCGATATGTTGAGTAATTGCTCCTGCCTCTCTCCTTGCAACTGATGTGCCGCGTATCTTATCCAAGAGCGTTGTCTTTCCATGATCAACATGGCCGAGAACACTGACGATGGGTTGCCTTATCATATTTTTCCGTATGGCAAGATTATATTAAGATTTGCTTATCTCCTTCATTTTTTTAGGTAATGCATTCCAGCGCCAAGTGCCATCCATAATCTCCCTGTGAGAATATCCTTTTGCCCTTAAAAATCTGTACCATTTTTCAAATAGTTCTAGATGTGTCCTCTTCAAATTATGAAATTCTGAATTTAGCATGGATGGGCACATAAAGCAGCCTATGCGTTCGTAACCCATATCGTATAGGGGATTATGTGGCAAATTTTTCCATTCTAAAAATAGCCATACATCAAGGGCAAGCCAATTTAAAATTGGATATATAACCCTTAAATTTCCAAGCTTTGATTCTCGAGATCTTAGCATCCTTCCTAAAGATTCGTATTTCCTAGAGCCATCAACTATTGTGCCTTTAAATTTTTTCAACCCTTCTAATTTTAAGTATTTTGTGCACCATCTTCTATCCTTTGTTGGTATTCCTAATTTTTCAACCATATCCCAGAAATCCTCTTTGGGCCGAATTTCAATTAGCTCAATGCCTAAATAATCTGCGAAATTGTATGCAAACCTTTCTGTTTCTGGAAACTCTAATCCTGTATTTGCATAGATTGCCTTCTTCACTCCTGCTTTGTATGCAAGGTATAAAGCTGTCTCGCTATCTTTTCCACCTGAGAAAGCTACATAATCTGCCTTTGCACTTTTTATTCTCTCTATTGCTTCATTTTCAATCTTTCTCAAATATCCTAAATTTGCAGATATTGCATCTTTCATACTGCTCCTTCTTGCAGTTCTAATTTTCCCACAGTAAATATCTTTTATTTTCGTACCTTTTTCTGTTTTAACTGCAACTCCTATGCAATTGCCCGATGAGAAAATTGCCCAATCTCCCTGAATCTCTCTATTTATCCTCTTTCCCTTTAAATGCCCCTTGCTCTCAATCTTGAAATCTTCCTCGCTGTTAAGCATATGAAAAAGTGCTGCTCCCTTTCCAGTTGGTGTGAATTTCCATCTCCACTTTTTATCCTTTATATATTCCATAATTCCAATTTTAAAACCATCCACGAAAACATCTTTACGATAATCCAACCCTGGTTGCTTTGAGAGCAAAATCAATCTTTTATTGATGTATTCTCTAACCTCTTTGTAGGGTATAACTCTCGCTAAAATTCTCTTCTCGTAAGGAGAAGCAGGCCTTATATCTCCAAGCTCGTGAAATTTTAAACTTCCTCCTCTTCTTCCGCATATGCTATATCTACCTCCACGCAAAGGTACATTGCAATTGAAACAGTAGCCAATTTCCACAGGTAAGCATAATCATTTGCATTATAAACTTTATTGCGAAATAATTACATCTCCTGCAACTACTTTTTTTATTTCTCCATCTTTTTCCACAAGTAGAAATCCTTCGAGAGTTAAATCTTTAGCCAATCCTATGAAGCTCTCATCATCAACAATTTTAACCTTTTTGCCCAATGTGCAATTATAATCTTTCCAATCTTCTATTATTTCCTCTTTCCCCTTTTTAATTTCTTCTTCAAGTATATCCAAGAGCAAAGGAAGTATCTCATCTCTTGAGAGTTGTGGTATATTTATTGCAATATTTTCTATCTCCTCAGGAATATCATTTTGAAGATTTATGCCCATTCCAAGAAGAGTATATCCTTTGTAGTGCTCTCCAATTACGCCTGCAAGCTTTTTGCCCTTGTAAATTACATCATTGGGCCATTTTAGGCATACTTTGTATCCTCTTTTTTCTAAAGCTTTTGCAATTACTATGCCCCCTACCAAGCTTAAAATTTGTGGCTCTAAATTATCTTTTAAAATTACAGTTAACCATAATCCTCCCGGAGGAGAATACCAAATTCTCCCTAATCTTCCCCTGCCATTGGCTTGTACATCAGCCACAATAGCTACTCTATCCTTTAAAATATTCTTTGCAATTTCTTGAGTTGAGGACACATAGGGAAAGTAAATCACTTGAAATCCCATAAATTTGAATTGCATAGAAGGTAATTAACCTTTTCCACGAAGGGGCACCTACGGTTCCCCTCTCTACACACCTCCCTTTAGCAGATCTAAATAGTAATAAGCAGCGCCCTACACAGGAGGGCTGTAATATTTTTAAAGGGACTTACTTCTTTTTAGAATAAAGCACTTTTCTTAGGAACCACCAGCGAGTTCCTTAGGAAGAGACACCTACGGTTTCTCTCTCTACTCTCTTCCCTTTTAAAAATTCTTTCTGGGTAAAGCCGCTTTCTTTCTAAGAAAGGGGCTTAGTGGGCCCGCCCGGATTCGAACCGGGGACCTCCACCGTGTCAGGGTGACGTCATAACCACCTAGACCACGGGCCCTTGATGGATTATAGAAGTTGGGTATTTTAATCTTATGCCAATTAAAATGGTATGTACCCCATAAAGTTTAAATAATACACGAAGCAATAGGGTAAGTATGAAAGTAAAGGGGAGACTATATAAAAAAGAGAAAGGTGTTTCAGAAGTGTTAGGTAGCATACTTATCTTACTGATAACCGTTATGTTATTCTCCACGGTGTTTTATTATGTAAGTACAATGCCCACTCCTAAGGAGAGAATATATGCACAATTTGATGCAAATATGAAGATTGAACAAAATGCAAATGGATATTATTACCTTAATATAACAGTTAAGAATGTTGGTGGAGAGAGTTTGGTTGATTGGAGAACTATGTTTATAGTTGTAATTGATTTTACAGCTAAGCAACATATGTTATCTTGGTCAAATTTTTCAAATCAACCCTTTGATAAAGATGGAAAATTTTCTCAAGGTGAGAGTTTTTATTATAAATCCTCTTGGGACGGATTTGTTTATCCAAAAATGGAGGATATTAAAGCTTTGAATATAGGTGTAACTCTTTTAGATAAAAACACAGGTAATATAATATGGTCTACTAAATTGCAAGGTAGAACCAATATGCCTCCTATCCTAGTTGGGTTAACAACTTCACCAGCACCACCTATTTTAGGAAAGTCAGCCACATTCAAAGCTATAATATTTGATCCTGATAATAATGATGTTAGCAAATATAATGTTACTCTGGATTTTTCAGAGAGTATCTTAAAATATTCTATTGAGGGATCTCCCATAAAAGATATGAATTATTCTGGAGGGAATGCATTTACCACAATTGTTAATTTTAAAGCAAATGAATCCTTGGATATTTTAAGGCCTTATGCTGTAAAGATCATAATAAATTATGGATTGTCAGGCTCGCAAAATTTAGTAGTGAGTTATCCAGCGCATATATTTGTAAGTAGAGGGACTCAATCTAAGTCCCCTGATTTATATATAGATCCAAAGTTCATTACTCTGAGCACGGTAGATCCTACTCATGGAGATAATGTTCAAGTATCCGTAATCATTGAAAACCTAGGAGGTACTGGTGCAACATTCAAATTAAGAGTATTTGATAAATATTGGGGATATAAAAGCGCATCTAACCCAGAAGGTATTATACCTATAAAAACTAATTTTGGCTCCTCAGAGTATCTTCCTTCAGAAACTATGAATTATACGGTAGCGGCTGCAGGAGAAACTACTATATCATTCATATGGGAAAACGTTGGGGCTAACGATAATGGTGAGGATATCGTCTCAAAGGTATCCGGATCTCATGAATTAATATTTGAGATAATAAATGTGACTCCTATTCAAAATCCAAATAAGTACAGTGATACAGCTAAGATATCCCTTACTGTTTTGCCTAGCATTCTTCTAGTAGATGATGATGGGTATGCAGAAGGCTCTCCTTTGGATACAAGCAGATATTACAAATATTATCTTGATACGGCCGGTTATAAATATGATATTGATAAAAGTAGCATAAATATCGGGCAGTTAAGAAATGATATCTATTACCATGATCTTGTTATTTGGGAGACTGGATATAAAGAGAATCCCATTACTTCTGAGCAGGCTGCAATTTTACAGAACTTTGTGTATAACAAAGGAGGAGCTCTCTGGCTCACAAGTCAAGAAATATCTGCTACAAATTTAAGAACTATTTTGAATGATCAGAATATAGGGATATATACTAACCAAATGGATATGATTAAGGGTGTCAAAAATACTCCCATAAATCTGACTACATTCCAGGGTGACGTTATTAGTGATGAAATAATAAATAGAGATAATGCGGATAACGGCAACGATACTATATATTTCAACAGTCTTGGTACTCTCAAAAGCTTCTTAGTGGGGCATATACCAGGAAATCCCTTAACTAGTTATAGTACAGTAGCAGTTTATAAAGACTATAGCACTATAAAATCCATGGGTGGAAAGGTTGTTTTCATGGGATTTGAAATGTCAAGAATTCATCATTACTATGCTCAGGATTTTATAGCATACCGTGTGCTTAAATGGCTCGCCAATCTTTCAGGTAGGGCAGGTAATGATCTGGCGGTTGAAGATATGAGCATAACTCCAAGAAATCCTTTATACAAACAGCCTGTTCATATAAGCGTCGTAGTATCGAATAATGGGGGCGACGATCTTTCTAGTGAAGTTTTGCTTGAGGTTGATGGTGTAGTCTCTTTAGATATAAATACTACAAATCCAAACTCTACGGGAGTTATCCCTCCAGATGGTGGATTTGTTACTGTTAATTTTACTTGGATACCTACCCAAACAGGTGAGCATGTGCTTACTGCTATTGTGAACCCGTACCGCACTATCCAAGAGACAAATTACCAGAATAACATAATTAATAAAAATATCATTGATACCAGTGTTTTTGTACACTTCTCCACTTTGGTAGTTTACAATAGCAGCAGTACCTCGTCAGTAAATGAGAGGAATGATATTATAAATACTCTTCAAAATTTGGGGTACATGTATAAAACTCTGGATACTAACTCAAAACCATTGCCAACTGACTATTCTACAGGAGATTATTTTGCACAGTATAACCTAATAATTTGGGCAAACACACATATTGGAAATAGAGATGTTGATGCAATAATCGACTCTATGAGTAATAATCCAAATACAGCACAGTTGTTTATAGGTAGTGATTTAACTGCAGAGATATTGAGTAATTCCCAACTAGTCAATTATTTAGGTATTAATCTAAATGGAAGAGATACAGTATCTAGTGAAAGTGTGCTCTACGGAATAAATAATGTTAATAGTGTAAGTAATGGAATGAGTATAGTTATAAATCAAAATACCCATCTATATAACATTTCGTCCAATAACTCAAAGGCTCTATTCAGAAAATATGTACCCATAACATCAGGATATCTTAATCTTGAAAATATTTCCTCTGAGTACCAGAACTCTATAAGCGCTACAGGATACGGTTTAGTATCAACAGCCCCCCAAAGTGGAAGTAAATATGGAATTGTACCGTTTGACTTGAGTAATGTGATAGGTATATTTGGACTCAAAAATGAGAGTATAACTAAGCCATATTCACCTGCCGCACAAGCTAGGGCATTACTAATTTATAAGCTATTTAACTGGTTTGGATATCAACCACTTAAGCCAGAGTTAGCTACATACAATTCTGATATAAATATTACTTATGGAGGTAGTATACCTAACCTTCCCCCAATCATAGGAAGGTCTTATATGATTCGTACTATTGTGTATAACTATGGCTCTGTTGGGACTAATGCTATTGTTCGCTTCTACGATGATTTTGATTGGATAGGAAGCAAAACTGTATATGTACCTGGAGGGGAATATGCCCAAGTGGAGATAAAATGGACTCCAATGTTTGCAAGCGCCGCCAGACATATAAGAGTAATAGTGGATCCGTTGAATGAAGTGGAGGAAACTACTTTCAACGGCACATCTTATAATAATAGAGAAATTTTCAATTTCAATAATGAAGCAATTAAAACTGTCAGAGTTTATTACTTCTGGGATAACATGGAGAATGGTGCTGGAAATTGGATTCATGAGGCCACAGTGCTTGATATAAATGGAGAATCACCTTTGGATTTTATAAATCGCAAAGATGTTAGTACAAATGTGGTTGGTGATTGGGATTGGAGTTTGAGTGGAGATACAGATAGCGATGGAACATATACTCAAGATACAGACACTTTTTATACAAATGATACCAAGGTTCTTAATTTTACCGGAGGATCTTATCATTCTGCCCCTAGTGCATTTTGGATGCCCGAGTCTCCAAGATTAAACAAGAGAAAACCGATTGATGTTATATTTGTGATAGATACATCTGGTAGTATGAATATTCATGTGCCTGGCGCAAATGTTGGAGATGTAAATGGAGATGGTAGATCAAATACCAGAATTGATGTTGCTATTAAGGCGGCTATTGACGCGGTTAAAGAATTGGGATCCCAAGATAGAGTTGCAGTTTTTACCTTTGACGGTTCAGGCCATCCTGAAAAATATATGAGATTCACATACGTAACCTCTAATAATTTACAAAATATAATTTCAAATTTAAAACATATTAGGGCAGGAGGAGGGACTCCCTTATATGATACACTATCTTGGGCAGTTTACTATATGGATAAATACTCAGCAGATAATAGTAATAGAGAAGATGCCACCAGAGGTATACTGGTGCTGACTGACGGTTTAAGCAACTCCGATACTTATGGTCCGGATAATGGAGCAAAATATAATTATGCGCCAGGTACTGGTAGTTATGAAGTAGAAGATGGAGTTATAAAAAATTATCAGAAATATGTATCCAGTGGGCTTCTCAAGATCCCCTATAATCTTCTTGCAATCTCGGTAGCTCCGGATGCGTGGGATGGGCGTTTATTCCCCATTGGAAACTCGTCTCAAGGAAGAATATCAATGGGCTTATTTGAAGATGATCCTGTAGCTATAGAGCAGGTATTTACCACATTTATACAACTTCTAATTCAGCAGACAACGGGTGGACTTAGAGCAGTAGCACCAATGTCTTCTTATGCAGGCGATTTCGGGGATAACTTGTATGCCTCAAATACCATCCAAGGTCTTGGTGTGGTAGTATTTTCCGATGGATTCAGGGCTTATGCAGATGAGGGAGGTACAGGTACCCCTGATGATGCCAATACTCCAGGCTTCTTGGGTAAGTGGAAGCAGAGTGGCTTTACCATTGTTTCTACGAATGATGGAAACTATTACTATAAAAGTCAAAGTAGTGGATATTGGAGAGATAGATACTGGGTAGCACAAACTGATACGACTGGCTCTTATATGGAGCATGTTATATATCCTGGAGATGTTCTTAAATATCATTATCCTGGTAGTTATGCTATAAAGGGTGCAGAAATAAGATTCTGGGTTGGAGATAACTATGATGATAGCGATTATCCTGATGCCACTATTAATGTATATGCTAATGGTCAACTTCTTACAACGCTTACTAATGTTTTATCGGACACTGATGAGGCATATTATTCTGTTACTATACCTGTTTCTATATACGATTTGGCTACTTATACTATAAATATAACCGTTGTTAACACTAATGACTATATAGCAATAGACGATGTGATGGTTGTGTATTACATAGATTACACCCCACCATCTTCAAGCTCTGGGGGATCTGGAGGAACTATACCTGCGGATTATTCCTCTGTTGTGGATGTAAAAGCGAATTATACTTATTTCATAACTCAGCCCGTTGAGGTTTCAGGTGCAAAGAGAGCACTTCTTACTTTCTGGACAAAGTACTGGATGACACAGGGCACCAATGGAGGCATAATTTATCTATGGGGATCAAATGATGAAAACTCTTGGGTGTGGGATTCATCTTATAGAATTTATCTTATGCCTACACAATCTTATACGGGTAACTTAAAGATTTCTGGAGTTAATAAGTATGCAACAACAGGAGGACCAAAGATAGATGGAAACCAAAATGGATTTGTAGATAAATATGGCACCAAGCCTTACTGGTGTTTCAATGGTAGAAGTGGTGATGGCTCGTTTAGTTGGGATTACATTTCAGTGGATCTAACATCATATCTCTCTGATTTCAAGTACATAAGGATAGTGTTTATGCTTGTACAATTCGGCGGAGTTGGGCCAAATAATGGATGGGATCCTGCTATGGGGTGGTATCTCGATGATGTGAAGATTTACATTACATCGGACAGCTCCAAGGATTTATGGCAATTACATAATTTTGGAGGTTCAGGGTCAGAGAAAGCTCATTCTGGAGATTATGCTTGGGCTTATGGATTCTCAACCAATAACTGGGCTTTGCCCCAAGGTGTTGATTCCTCTTTAATCACAAAGCAGATAGATTTAAGCACTGCAAGAACAGCCTATCTTTACTTCTGGATTCGCTTTAATTTAAATTCTGCTGCTGGAGTACCACCTGCTACCGTACGCTTGGAAATAAGTGATGATAACGGAATGACTTGGAGTTCTATAACTTACGGTGTTAGAATAGGATGGGGTGCAAGTGGTACTGGGGGAATATCTGGAACCAGTACAGATGGTAATTATGGATGGGTAAATTCGGGCACGTTAGTGAGAATAAATTGTGATATAAGCGGATGGGCGGGTAAGAGTATTGAAATAAGATTTAGAGTAGTAACTAACAACACGGATTATCCCACTTATGCCGATCCCAATGATCCCTACGGAGTATTCATAGATGATGTTGTGGTTTATGGCGAGGGTTATGCCTCTACTATTGGTGTTCAGAACAATTATCTTTGGACTAGCAGCACAGCATCTGCTGTTACTCATACAAACTATCAAAAAGAGAATAATACTGTCATCAAACCTTGTAAACAGCATAACTTAACGAATCCATTGCACATTCAAAAAGAGAGAAATAAGATTGATAGACCATCTGATATAACCCTTGAGCTACAAGCGCATACAACCATACAGGCAATATTCAGAGCATGGATAAATTTACTTCCAAAGTACGCCTCTCTCTGGGTCTAAAGTAACTATTTCATTTTCAATTTTTATTTTTCCAGTGCCTGCCAAGATAGAAATTCCCTTCTTTGAGAGATCTATAAGTTTTGATGGCTCGTATATATTTGCTTCTATAACTATGCCTTTAACTCCTTCCATCTCAACATCTTTCCACTGAGACACAAGCAGAATATCGCAATTCTCTGCATTTCTACAAATTTTTCCTCTTATTCTTCTCTCTCCATAGCCCTTTCCCCTTGCAATTACATCTCCAACTATTTGAACCCATACAAAGTTAGTCGTGCCTGGAATTCCTGAAGGTTTTCCACCAGCAATTACTATTACATCGCCCCTTTTAAGCAAACCCCTATTTTCAGCTTTTTCAATTGCATTCTTTAAAGCATTTTCTGCATACTCAAATTTATCAATCAAAAATGTCTCAACACCCCAGTAAATTGAGCAGGTGCGCAATGTTCTTTGAGAATATGTAGCTGCCAAGATTTTCATGGGAGGCTTGTGCCTAGAGATTAATCTTGCACTTTTTCCTGTGCGAGTAAGTACAAGTATCGCATCTGCATCAATTTCTTTAGCAAGGAGAACTGCAGCATTGCTTAAACTCTCTGAAAGAGAACCTTTGAGCTCTAAAAATTTCCTGTTTTCAACCATGGTATCTGCTTTCTCTGCTACTCTTACAAGCATCTTTACTGCCTCAATTGGATATTTTCCCATGGCAGTTTCTCCAGAGAGCATAAGGGCATCAGCCCCGTCCAACACTGCATTGGCTATATCTGATACTTCAGCCCTTGTGGGCTGTGGATTTCTTATCATACTCTCTAAAATTTGGGTTGCAATTACTCCTATTTTACCCTTCTCTATGGCTTTTTTGAGCAAATACTTTTGAATCTGGGGTAAATTTTCAACGGGTATCTCTGTACCTAGGTCCCCTCTAGCCACCATTATCCCATCACTTATCTCCAATATCTCGTCTATATTATTCACTCCTTCTTGATTCTCTATCTTTGCAATTATTTGCCCCTCCAACCCAATTTCTTCCATAAATCTTCTAAGGGCAACAATGTCCGAAGCGCTACGGGTGAATGAAGCGGCAATGAAATCTACAGGTATAAGAGCTTTCATAAATTCCCTATCTCTCTCTTGTATGTATGGGATGGGGATATGGATACCTGGAATATTCACCCCCATGTGTGGCGCAATTATGCCTCCCTGAATAACCTCAGCTATTGCTACTCCATCTTTCGTTTCCTCTATTCTCAGCTCAATTTCACCATCATGAATAAGCAAGTATGTGCCCGGAGATAAATGCTCATACACGATTTTTTGATTTAATTCTATATCACCATCCTCACCTATGCTCACCTTTTCTCCATTCTTAACGAATTTCTTCCTGCATTCTGCAATTCTAATTTCAGGACCCTTTATATCTAGCAT
>WAKY01000126.1 GCA_015523135.1 Candidatus Aciduliprofundum sp. | reverse complement strand
TAGCATTAGCAAACGAGTTGGCAAAGATTGCAGAAAATATCGGTGTGAATGTTTACGAAGTTATAGAGCTTGCAAACAAGCATCCTAGGGTAAATGTACATCAGCCGGGAATTGGTGTTGGAGGACATTGCCTGCCCATAGATCCATGGTTCTTGGTTGAGGTTTATCAAGAGGCAAAATTAATACCCATAGCAAGAGAGATAAACGATAGAATGGTTAATGATGTGGTGAAAATAATTGAAAAATTGGGGATAAAAAGAGTAACTATATTTGGTGAGGCATACAAGCCAGATGTAGATGACACAAGAGAGAGTCCAACTCATAAATTGAGAGATTTGCTTGAAAGGAGAGGAATTGAAGTTAGAATTTATGATCCAATTGTGCATCCAAATATATCTTTGGATGAGACAATAAAAAATTCTCAGTGCATCGTAATATCCACAGCTCATAGCATATTCAAAGATTTAAATTGGGATAAAATAATAAGCTCTTTGGAGGAGCCAAAATTAATTGTTGATGGCAGGCATTTCTTTGAAAACCCTCCCTCTGGAGCGTTATTTTATGGAATTGGCAGAGGTGATGTAAATTGAAGATTATGAGTGTAGTATCTACTAGACCCGAAATAATAAAGATGGCTCCAGTGATGAGGGAGATAGAAAAAAGAGGAATAGAGCATGTGTTTGTTGCCACAGGTCAGCACTACGATTTTTTGCTTTTTGAAAAGATTATTAATGATTTAGAATTGAAACCTCCAGATTACAACCTTGAGATTGGCTCTGGCACTCCGGGATTACATATTGGGCTTGGAATGCTCATGGTTGAAAGGGTCATAGAGAAAGAAAAGCCAGATATCGTGCTTGCTCAAGGAGATACGGACTCTGTGCTTGCTGCAGCTTTGGCAGCGCATAAAAATCATTATGTGTTTGGGCATGTAGAAGCTGGGCTGAGAAACTATGATTTCTGGATGCCTGAGGAGAGCAATAGAAGGCTTGCAGATCATATCTCAAATTATCTATTCGCACCCACAAAATTATCAAAGGAGAATTTGCTCAAAGAAAACATACCTGAAGAGAGAATATTTGTGACAGGCAATACGGTTGTAGATGCAGTTATCCAGAATTTGCCTATAGCGGAGAGAAAATCAAAGATAATGGATAAAATACCGTTCAATGCAAAGGATTACATATTAATTACCTATCACCGTGCCGAAAACACCACAAAGGATAGATTAGAAAAATTCATAGAGATACTAAAGAGATTATCTAAAGAAGGACATAATATGATCTATCCCATGCATCCCAGAACTAAGAACCTTCTGAGAATTTATGGATTATCTGATAATATGGAAGAGATTGAAAATTTGTTCTTAACTGAGCCCCTTGGATATCTGGACTTCTTGGTTTTGATGAAAAACGCAAAGGTTATTCTCACTGATTCTGGAGGGTTGCAAGAGGAGGGAAACGTGCTAAAGGTGCCTGTGCTTGTAATGAGAAATAGCACAGAAAGACCTGAGGCACTGGGCAAGGGATGCGAGCTGGTGGATATGAATATTGAGAAAATCTTGAATCTTGTAAACAATCCTCCAGAGGTAAATGGCACTCCATTTGGAGATGGAAAAGCTGCTGAGAGGATACTCTCTATTATCTCTGGGTGAGGAGATGGATCTTACCCCTAAAAATTTAGAATTTATGTTTGTAAAAATGTATGAATGGGTTAAGCGAGAGAATTACAAAGGATACGATCCTTATGACTGGGGCTATTCACCTCTGGCCAAAAAATTACCATACAATCTAAATCTGGCAATGTCTCAGTTGAACCTCTACTCTCCCATAAATTTACGCAAGATTTTCAAGATAGAGAAAGGTACAAGCAATAAATCTCTTGCCCTATTTACCCAAGCTTACTTAAGGTATTATAAATTTAGCAAAGATGTAAGATTTAATTATAATAACAAAATAGAGGTATTGCGAAATGAGTGTGAATACGTTCCAAAAATGGGCATTTATCGCACTGCATGAGGTAGGCTGCCATGGATTCTATAAAACCTATAAAAACCTATTGAAAAATCAATATAAAACCTACGAAGAGTTAAAAAAAGAACAGGAAAGGAAACTTCAAGAAATTATAAATTTTGCCTATAGAAATGTCCCTTATTATCATTCTCTTTTCAAAACATTACAACTTCACCCTTCAGATATTAAAAATATTGAAAATTTGGAAAAATTACCCATAATAACAAAGGATATAATAAAAGAGCATTGGGAAGATTTCAAACCCATAAATTTAAGGGAGATAAAATATTATAATAGAGCTACTGGTGGTAGCACAGGTAGACCTTTTCAATATCGTTTGGATAAATTTAATCGCTTCTTGTCTTGGGCACTTATATATAGGGGATGGGGATACGCAGGATATGAATTAGGAGATCCTATGATATTCTTTGGAGGAGCTTCATTAAGAATTGTAAACGGACAGAGTATTTCACAAAAAATTCAAGATGTATTGCGAAATATAAGGAGAATATCATCCTTTGACATATCTGAGAAAAATTTAAACCGATATATGATGGAAATAAATTCTTTCAAGCCAAAATACATTTATGGTTATGCTTCTTCCCTTTATTTTCTATCCAATTGGATTGAGAAAAATTGGGATAAGGATGTGCATTCGCCTATAGGAATATTTACCACTGCAGAGAAACTATATCCGTATATGCGTAAAAAAATTGAGAATGTGTTTGATACAGAAGTATTTGATAATTATGGGTTAAACGATGGCGGTGTAAGCGCATATGAATGTAAAGAACATCAAGGCTTACACATAGATATGGAAAGAGCTGTTATGGAGATTGCAGATAAAGAAGGACATCAGATTGAAAATGGTGAGGGAAAAATAATTGCAACAAGCTTGTACAACTATTCTTTACCCTTTATCAGATACGATACCGGGGACATAGGTATTATAACTAGTGAAAAATGTGGATGTGGAAGACCTTACAAGCTTCTCAAAGAAATAAAAGGAAGAGAGCAAGAAATGCTCATAACTCCAGAGGGCAAATTTATCCATGGAGAATATTTCACACATATATTTTGGGAAATCCCTTATGTAAAGGAATTTCAAATAGTGCAAGAAAAAATAGATAAAATTGTAATAAAAATAGTCCCCGATGAAAATTTTGATGAAAAATATTTAAATAAAATTAAAGAAATAATAAGAATGAGAAGCAAGAGTTGGAATATAGAATTTAAAATTGTTGATAAAATAAATAGAACAAAAGCAGGAAAATACAAATTTGTAATAAATGAGGTGATTAACAAATGAGAGTACTTATTTTAGTGAATAATTTTCCAGATGTAGATGATAAAAATACTGCTAATATATTTGTAAAAGAGCAAGTTAGAGCATTATCAAAATTTGTAGAAAAGATAGATGTTATTGTACCTTATCCTTGGGGTATGGAATGTAAAAGAAAAAGAAAATATGAAAATTATTCCTTTGACAATGTAAATGTATATTTCCTTAAATACTTCAATCCTATATTCCCTTTAGCTTGGAGATTTTGGCAAAGGGAGTGGATCAAGGTAGAAACTAATGCTATTTTAGATTTTATTAAAAATAAAAAAATGAAACCAGATATTATTCATGCGCACTATACTTGGCCATGTGGGGCTGTTGCTGTAATGATTAAAAAAATATTAAATATACCTGTGGTGATAACAGAACATAGTCATACTAGTTTATATCCAAAGCTTCAAAAGAAAGATAAAATTATATTAGGAACATGGAAAAACGCTGATGTTGTGATCAGAGTCAACCAAAAAGATATCCCATGGTTTCGACAACTTGTTCCAGAAACCACATTTATTTCTATACCAAACGGATATAACCCAATAAGACTAAAACACGTATCAAAAGAATACGCAAAGAAAAAACTACACATACCAGAAAATCGTAAAATATTATTCAACCTTGCAAGATTGTTTCCCTATAAAGGACATAAATATTTAATTGATGCTATAAAAATTTTATTAGAGAAACGAGATGACATTCTTTGCTTAATAGGAGGAGAAGGCCCTCTTAAGAAAGAACTCCTACGACAAATAAGTTCTCTCGGCATAGAAAACCATGTAAAATTGTTGGGGTTTATACCTGATAATGAAATACATTTATGGATGAATGCAGCCGATATCTTCGTATTGCCCAGCTTGAACGAGGGAAATCCCACGGTTATGTTTGAAGCACTCGGCGTGGGTTTACCCTTCGTGGGCACTACTGTTGGAGGTGTACCAGAGATAATAACCTCAGAGGATTATGGCTTACTTTGCCCCCCTGCCGATCCTGAATGCCTTGCTGAGAAGATTTTAATTGCCTTGGAGAAAGATTGGGATAGAGAGAAAATAATAAAATATGCCCAGCAATTCACTTGGGAAAACATCGCAAAGGAGATTCTGAGAGTTTATGAAAAAGTTATAAAGATGACTTAATAATCCAAACCTTTGGTTTTATAATTTGTTTTCTCACTCAAAATTCTTTTTATTACAAACCCTTCAGTACAAAAGAAAAATTCAATATACTAAAACAAATATCCCAATTATTGCAATGAATATCACAAGAGGTGAAAAATATCTAATCGCATTTTTGATGGTATACCTCACAGCTTACTTCTTCTTAATAATTAGTAAGTATGCTCTCTGGGGAAGTGATATACTGTATTTAGTCCGTATCTCTAATAACTTAAATTTTCATCATTTTTTATCTCCACAATTAGGATACCCCCAAGGTCTACCACTTTTACTAAAAGAGGAATCTGTATTAAGCGGTTTATCCTCCTTTACCTTCGCAAAGATACATATTGGAATTTTATTTATAACTATTGCATTCTTCACATTCTTAATATCTCAAAAAATTTTTTCGAATATGAAAGTATCCATTCTGGCAGCTTTTATAGTTGGAAGTGTATATCCAAAAGCTACTTTGATGTCCCCTCAATACGGACAGGCAGTTAATCTTGCTTTGATTCTTGTTTTTACATTCCTTTTATTTTTCTTCTTATTTGAAAAAAAGCAAAAATATTCCTACCTTATTTTAGGGTTTATTATGCTGCTACCATTGCCTTTTACTCACAGACCATCTACTTTCATAATTGGAGTTATTATGATTTCTTACTCTCTAATTTTTATTTTTAACAAAAAAATTTCAAAAGAAAAAAGATTTATTTTCTTGGGAATCTTTTTACTATCTATCTTGGCATTTGGAGCTATGGTATACATGGTTTATAAAGGAGATATAAGGTCATATATTTCCCACATTATCCTTTCAAAAGGTTACTTAGAAATAAATCAGCCAGTACCATACTCCAACGGGTACTTTATGAATTATGTGGGGTGGGAATTGATACCTTTATTTGTACTTTCTCTCATATACATAAAATATTTCATTAAAAGATTTCCTAAAATATTTTCAACATTTTCATTTACAGTACTTTTTATAGTAGGACTTTATGTTGCAGGAGTCGTCATCCTAGGTATTTCAGTAAGTTGGAGAGCTGCAAATTATTCTCTATATGTAATATCGATAATGGTTGCATTTGCTCTTTTTAAATTATCCCAAAAAAGTGAGCACAACAAGAGGTTATTATATATATCATATTCAATTATTGCGGTTTCTCTATTGCTCTACACCTTAGACTGGGCTATACAAAGATACATATATAGGGCTGTTACTGGAACCTCTCCTGAAAGAATAAAAATTGCATTCATCGGAGGAGTATACGCACCTTATTTAATTTATGGATCAATATTAATATTAATCATAATAATAGGCTTAATTTTAATATACTCCAATAAACATAGTTTTAAATCCACAATAACAAAAAAAATATTTTCCAGCAAATCTCTTATCATACTTTTGATAATTCTTTTCATTCTTCCAAGAATTTTGATGAGTGCTACGGGATTTTATTTATTGCCTCCAGATGTTACAGATGCACAATATCGGGCATTTGAATATATAAAGGCCCATCATCCAGATACAGGTATTTTCTCAGATCCGCAAACTGTTTATTTTGCTGTGGGTTATGGTCTTCACATGAGATTTAAAATAGGAAATTATGTGTTTGAAGATGTTGCTCCTTTATATGGCCCATCCTCCCATGGCTCTACTATTGCAGGATGGGCAAGAACATTTGATAGATGGATAAAAAATAAAGATATAAATTCCATTTATAATTTTATGAAAAAAAGCAACGATACCATCTTAATAATAGATATATATGGAGGTAAACTTGTAGATATGAGCATAAACAAACCCCACGGGGGATATGCTCATATGCCTGATATACTGGAGGAATTTAAAAAAGCGGTAGATAATTCAGGATTATTTTCACTTCTATATTCTCAGAATTATGGGGATGAAATATTTGTCTACACTATCAATAACATGGGTGGTGCCACTTGAAAATAACCATCATAACTAACTACTGGCTAAACTCTCAAGGCGGGGGCGTGCGAGAATACACCAAGAATTTTGTGAATGCATTGGAGGAAAGGGGTATTGAAATAAGTGTTATATTTAGAGAAGGAAAAGATGAAAAAAATTTTAAAATGCCCAAAAACAAAGTTAAATTCATTTGGAAAGCTTACAAAACTCTTACAAAAATCAAACCAGATATAATTCTTGCTCAAGGTGGCTGGTTCACCAAGATCCCAGCAATTTTGTACAAACTGCACAACCCAAAGACAAAAATTTTTGCTTTATTTCATACACATTTTGACAAAAGATTACCATTCTATAAAAGGATAACTTATAATACCATATTAAACAAATTTGATGAAGTTGGGTTTGTTAGCAGAGCATTAGAAAAAAATATCAGGGAAGTTGCGGGACTGAGAATAAAGAGAGAGACATTTATATTATATGCTGGTGCCACAGTAAAACAACCATCTAAAGAGGAAATAGAAGAATTTAAGAAAATTTTCAATATCTCAAAAGACAAAATTGTATTGTTGGGTCAAGCTCTTACAGCTTTTAAATCCAAGGCAGAAGGTGCAAGGATTCTTATCTCTGCCACAAAAATTCTGGTAGAAAAGGGATATCCTATCGTGCTAATACTCACTCGTGAGGGGAAATACTCTCAAATGCTAAAGGATTTCGCCAAAAAAATAAATATAGAAAAGAATGTTATTTTTACAGGAAATGTAAAAAATCCATTTGTCCCCCTCGCAGTTTGTGATATTTATACTCACATCACTTTGGGGGAAGGTGGGGTTTCTTTATCAATTCTTGAAGCTATGGCCATGGGTAAGCCAATAGTAGCCACGCCGATAGGTGGAATACCCGAAGCAATAGAAAATGGAAAAAATGGAATACTCGTGGAGCCAGAGCCAGAAAAAATTGCAGAGTCACTAGAGAACTTAATAAAAAATGAAAAACTAAGAAAGAAGTTAGGAGAGAATGCTAAGAAAACCGCAGAGGAAAAATTTACTTGGGAGAAAACAGCTGAAACATTCCTTAAACTAATTTTGGAGGAATAAAAATGAGAATATTGATGATTGGTTGGTACAAACCACAGGTGGGCGGTGGCTCTCATGTTATCCAAAATTTAGTTAATCAGTTTAAAAATGAGCATAAAATATATGTAATAAATATGGAGGAAAAAGGTTTACCTACTGGCCTTGGCCACTGGAAAGATGGAAATGTAGATGTGTATCAAGAAAAAATGTTCTATTTCAAAAGATACACCCAGATTCAAACATACCTCCAAACCACAAAAAGAGCTTTGCTTCTTAGCAATAAAGTTGATATATACCATGTCCACGGCCCTTTTTTTGCTGGAGTTGGCTTTATAGATAAAAGAAAACCTTTAATATCAACATTCCACGGTTATCCATCTTTGGAAACCCTTTCAAGCGACAGAGTTAAACCAGATTCCATAGAGTTCAAATTCATGCGCTGGGTGGAGAAAAAAACTGTAGAAAGGGCGGATGCAGTGATTGCCGTGGGAAAAACTCTGAGAAAGTGGATCATAGAAGAGCTGGGTGCTGAGCCAGATAAGGTTTTTTATGTTCCAAATGGGATTGATCCAGAGGTTTTTAAGCCAATTAATTTTAATGAAAAGGAGAGGAGAGAGGTTAAAAGAAAATACAAGATACCAGAAGATTCAATAATACTATTATTTACAAAACACTTTACTCCTAGATATGGTATAAGATATATATTGAAATCACTAAGATTTTTATTAAAAACTCAAAAGAAAATTTACTTGGTAGCAACGAATGATGATGAATATCTACCAAAAATTAAAAATTTAGCAAGAGATTTAAATGTTTACAACAGGTGTATATTTACTGGAAGATTACCACTTCAAGAGCTCGTTAAACTATATAATGTGGCTGATATTTTTTTGCATACCTCTATAAATGAACAAGAAACTTTTGGCATCTCCTTAATAGAAGCAATGGCCTGCGAGTTACCGGTTATAGCAACTGCAGTGGGTGGTCCAAAAGAAATTTTAGAAGAGGGAAAAAAACAGATGGGGAAAGATGTGGGAATTCTTATTCCTCCAAAAGATCCAGAGGCAATATCCCAAGCCATTATCTATCTTCTAGAGCATCCAAAAGAGGCAAGGGAAATGGGAAAAAGAGCAAGAGAGTTTGTTTTGAAAAATTACACTTGGGACATGGTGGCTAAAAAAACTCTTGATGTTTACAGATATGCAATAGAAAAACATCAACGATGAACATTGATAGATGTGAACCAGTTATGATACTTGCCATAAATATAAAATCCAATATCCGTGGCAGCAGCTAGAGCAAAGCCCAGAGAGTAAGCATAGGCAGCACCCGATAATCCAAATAATGGAATTAAAAGCAAAGAGAACAGGGTTATGGATGAGCCAGCAACTATCATATCTACCATGGAAATCCATGGCCTACCTGTACCTTCCCAAAGTGCAGAAAACATATTGCGCACAGTGGCAAAGAAAAATCCAAATGAAACTATGAGAAATAGGGGAAATACATCGGCATATTTCTCTCCCAAGAATATGATGATTAATGGCTTACCAACAAATATTGCAGCAATGAATATCAAGAATTCTATAGCTAAGCTAAACACTATGGAATCTCGCAAATTTTTAAATATGACCTTTGGCTCCTTTGTGGATGAAATCTTGGGAAGCAAAACTACACCTATTGCTCCAGGAACAAAGCCATAGACAATTGCAAGCATGAGGGCATTTTTAAAAGACGCCACTGCTGCTTCTCCCAATTCCGAGTTTATAATTGCAATTCCTGCCGTACTAGTGAGAGAATAAAAAACAGTGGTAACTAAGAGAGGTAAAGAGAATTTAAGCAGGGTCTTGAATATTTTAGAATTGTACCTTGGCCAAGCAAAGCTTCTCCTTTTGTATATTGCCTCAGCAATAAATATGATTAAAATGCCAGCCACAGCGTATGTCCATATTACGCTGTACTTTGTAACATATCCCAAAAATAGAAGGATGATGAGAATTGTTAGTTTTATTGCATTTCTTCCAGAATTAACAACGGCATAAACTTTGAACGCTTTCTCTCCCCTCAAAATTCCAAAATAAAGCATAACAATCATGCTCACAAAGATTATTGCAATTATCTCTAGATGGGGCCAGAAGTATATGCCCACGCCTATTGAAATCGCCAAGAACAGAACTAAACTTCCAAACAACCCATTCTCTATGTACTCTTTTTTTCTAGCAGGATCTTTGGCAATGTAGCGTGTTAGGGCTATTGGAAAGCCCCCAGCTACAATGGTTGCAAAAAAAGAGCCCATGGTAAGGATGTATGAAACATAGCCATAATCTTCCTTGCTCAAAACCCGAGTAGCTATGATCATAAATGTTAAGGCAAAGAGCTGGGAAAGCACATTCCCAGTAAATACGATTCCAACCTTGTTAAGCATTGCTCTCCTTACCATGTTTGACCTCCTTTACCACGCATTTTAGAACGCACCAATAAAACAAGAACACATAAATTAAGAATAGTATATTTCCAAGATTGCTATGAAATAGTTGCATCATTGACATTCCATAATCTATCGCTATAGCAACCAAGATGGCTACACGAATTACATTGATAAACAAATCACCGATGGCACCTACAACAATCAAAGTTGCCTTGGCCCACCATTTTATTCTCTCTCTTAAAAGCAGAACGAGCATTAAAAGAGTGAAGAGCGTAAAACTCTCAATTCCAGAGCACCAGACAAGCATGTATATCCTCTCTCCGTTGGGCAGGATGAAATAATTCGGACCTGCCGTGACACCATATCCAAATAGGTTCACCAAAGCTGTAGAGAAGTAAATGGTAAAATTGATAAAAGCAGGACCAAGAATATCAATAAATAGCGTGGTACCCATCAAAAACTCAAAAATTGCAATTGCAAGAATAAAGCCAACAGAAAGGTAAAATTCCCAAAGATTCCTTATTCCATAAAAAATAATTACCAATCCTATAAGTACAAAAGTAACGTCTATATTACCAAAAGTAGGTACTGTATGCAAGGGATTAAATACATAATTCAAAAATGGCAATACAACTAAAATTATGCCAACTACAAGATCAACGGGTACATTCCCTACAGAATAGAACTTAGTGCTAAGCTTTTTGTAATTTTTTGCATCAACAATAATTATAACGAAGAATAAAAGCACGGTGATAAGGGTCATACCCACATAAGAGATAAAATAAGTCATTGAGGTAATTAATATAGAGTATATGAATAGATTGTACCTGTTTTCATCAATGTATTTCCTCATTTCAGCAAAGTTCATTAACATATGAAAAGAAAGCAAATAAATTAAGTTTGCCGTGAGTAGCTTGGCTCCTGTAAAGGAAGATAATTTTCAAATTTTTCACAAAAGTGGGGTTGAAAAAGTGTAAAAAAATTCACGCAACTTGATGGGTCCAATAGAGAAAGGATGCAGGAGTGGTAGCAATATTCTCTAAGGGGGAAAAGGAGAATCTGATGCTCTCTCAATATAAAACAGTGGCAAAAATCAGAATGCGTGAGAGAAATCCACCAGAACAAGCTCACAAAGCACTGGGTGATTTGTAGTTCACAATTCCTTAATATTCACAAAATATGGTTGCGAATTTGTGAAAACTAACATAATATTTCAATAAAAATTCGTGTAATACTGATTTTCAAAGAATCTTTCGCAAGGATATTTTTCATTGTGAATATTTGTGAAAAAGAGGGAGTTGAACCCGCATAGCACGAATTTTCACAACAAGATTGGTAAAAGAAAACCTTATAAAGGAGTGGAGATATATAAAATTGGTGATATAAATGGATCCGAAGATTAAGGAAGAGATTGTGGGGCTTGTGGAGAATGGCTACATATACAAGAGATCGCCCAAGAGGGTGGGTAACAAAGTGTACATATACTTAGTCCCTCCAGAGGGAGGAAGGGTGAAGAGTTATAGCATAGGAATAGAGAGCGAGGAAGATTTTGTGTATCTCAAGAGAGAGCTGCCTTGGAGAATGCGCAGCATCTCGGGAAAGAGCTATTATACAGGTTCTAAAAGACGAAAGAAGAACAACGAGGATATTACAGATGCATCTTACAAAAGTTATCAGAGAGCTCTGGACGAATTTATAGCTAGGAATATAGAGCATATATCCAAGAGAAACAATTTCATAAACACGCTCATAGACAATATTGGTTTTAACGCTTTTATGATATTGCTTAGCAAGATGCATCTATCGCCGGAGGAGTGGAGAGAATTTAGAAAAGATCCTGACAAGCTTGCAGACAGAATTTTGGAGTTTCTGGCAACGGTTATAGAGCACTATGAAGATCCTGATAGGTTAGAGAGAGTAGAGAAGGAGAACGAGAAACTTAAGCAAGAGAATAAGGAATTAAAAGAGAAGTTGGAAGAAAAGGATGCGTTTATAGAAGAGTACAAGATGCAGTTATCAGGAATGAGTACTATGCTAACTTCCCTGCAGTATAAAAGGTTTGTAGACTGGAACAACCTGCGTTACTCTTCTGGCTGGAGCACTTTAACTCCAGAGCAGGCATATTTTGTACCCATACCTTACAACAGGGACGATGAGATGTTTGAGCATGTGCTTGAGACAGCAGCAGCGATAAAGATGACAGAGATAACATTTGGCAGTAATGAAGAGGTATCTTCATCGTTATTTATCAATTTCGGAATGGAAACTATCAGTTTGCTTAGAATATTTCAAAGAGATATATCATCCAATTACAAAAATATAATAGAGCTTTGGAAAGGTATGGTAGATTTACAGCTTGAACTGCTCCGGGTAGTATACATTGT
>WAKY01000125.1 GCA_015523135.1 Candidatus Aciduliprofundum sp. | reverse complement strand
TTGTGCCTTGGATCGGGTATTTTCACAAGATTTTGAAGAGTGATGTGTTCATATTTTTAGATCATGTTGAGTACTCACGCAGAAGCTTTACAAATCGAAACAGAATAAAGGGACCGAAGGGAGCAACTTGGCTCACAGTGCCTGTGAGCGTAAAGGACAAGCCTAGGATAATGGATGTGAAGATCAACGGAGCTGAGTGGAAAAGAAAGCATCTTAGCACGTTTAAAGCGTTTTACGGTAAGGCTGAACATTTTGAAGAGATTTACGGGCATTTAGAAAAGATTTATGAGCAAGAATGGACATATCTTGCAGATTTCAACAAAGCTCTGATAAGAGAGATTGCTAGCATGCTTGGCATAACCACGAGCTTTGTAAATTCGCACACTCTAGAGCCTCGAGAAAAGAAGATGGACATGATCATAGATTTATGCAAGAAGGTGGGTGCAACCGTGTATTTTTCAGGCAAGGGGGCTATGAAGTATCAAGATCCAAAAGTGTTTGAAGAGAATGGCATAAAGCTCGTTTATCAAGAATTTGAGCATCCTGTGTATCCTCAGAGGTTTGGAGAATTCATTCCCAATCTTTCTATCTTGGACATGCTTTTTAATGTGGGCATAGAAAATACGAGAGAGGTATTAAAAAATCTTTAAATTTTGCCGAGTTTTTTGAGCTTTGCAATCACGCTTTTCTCTTTCTTGCTCAGTTCCACTTTCTTCTCTTTAAACACGAAATCTTCGGCAAATATATCGAGCACCTTTCCATCCATATCTGGATCTCTAGGTATGCCGTAGCTGTGCAATATGGTGGGTGTGACATCTCCAATCCATGCATTCACGTTTGTATGTCTGTAATCTAAGCCAGACGCAACAAATATGCCTGCATATCTCTCTATGCCTAGCTCTAGCTCAGCTTCTGGGTCGTCATTGGTTATGAAAAGCTTGTCACTATCCAAATCTTCTATGTACCCTATGGATGCGTACTTGTCTTTGAAGAATGTGAGTATGTCTGGAGCTTCATTAACATAAGGACCTGAGAATATCTCGTCTCTAGGCAATGCATCTTGCACTATGTACTCTCCCGTTTCTGGATCTTTTATTTTCTTTATCTCCTTGATCAATTCTTCTACAAGCTCTTCGTACTCTTCCTTCTTTACCACACCGTGAGGCTCTCTTCCTTCTAAATTTATATACACAGAGCCCCTCTTTCCTATCATGTACGCTTGCGTCTCATTCCAATTAACCTTGCCATAAATGTAAGTTCTCTTGGGGTTGAGCTTGCCATGTTTGAACTCTTTCCACTCATTCTTGGGTTTGAATTTTAAGAATCCCTTCAAGTATAGCCATTTGTTGAACTCAAAGTACTTGTATATAGAGGCAAAGCCATGGTCAGATACGACCATAATGTTATCAGGCCCAAACTCGGAGATGAGCTCGCCTAGATACTCATCTAGCTTCTGATATAATTCTAGAAGAGAATTTTCGTATTTTTTCAGATCTTCTTCACTCTCGTGCTTTCTGTAAGGATGATTTGGATCGAAGAAATGCCACATATAATGTGAGAACCTATCTGAAGAGGTAAATACGCCAAAGAACAGGTCAACATCTTCCTTGATTATCAAGTACCTGAACAGATTGAACCTCTCTTCAATAGTTTTATTGACTTCGTATATGAACTTATCTCTATCAAGATGTTTAGCTCCTTCAATATCTATCCTGTACTCTTTGAGCCTAGGATAATCCTTTAGAAGGTTTGCAGGATATGTAAATCCTGGAGCGTCTACAGCAGGGCTCATCATACCTCCTATCATAAACCCGTTCACGCGTTCTGCAGGATAGGTGATTGGAATATTGGCAGTGCCCACTCTATACCCATAATTGCTCAAATAGTTCCAGAGCGCTTTAGCACGTCTCCACTTTGAGTTTATGGGCTCTCTAAAATAAGAATCGTCCACGAATTTTGTGCCGAAAAAATCATAAACACCATGCTTGCCCGCGTTCTTGCCTGTAACCATAGTTGTCCAGGCACAAGAGCTTATTGTGAGCTTTGTGGTCTCTAAAGGTCCAAACGCACCCTTATCTACGAGCTTGCCTAGGTTCTTCAATTTTCCCTCTTGAACCCACTGGCTGATCTTGTCGTAGGGAGCACCGTCCCAGCCTATGACCAATGTTCTCTTGCTCATAGAAAAAGGGATTGATACGCATAATATAATTATTTGCTTTAAATGAGAAGTAGAGTTTTATCCTCTGGAACCCTGTGCATCTGCTCTTTCAAAAACACCAAAGCTTCTCCTCCTGCTCTATCCACAATTTTGCCTAAAGGCTCTAGAACTTCTCTATCTGAAGTATGAGGATAGTAAATATAAAATGAGGCACTGAGCCTATTACACACATTTTTTGCAAATTCAATTGCGCGCTTGATCCTTCCTATATGTTTTAGAGATTCTACAATCATAGTGCACTCTTTTATCTCTCCTCCCCTATCTATCCATACAGGTGCATCCAAATTAATCAATCCTCTGAGATGAAAATCGGTCATTAGAATATCGGGAGAATTGCGTAGTATCTCTCTCTCAATGCTCTCATAGTACTCACCCTTCACAAATCTAAGCTCTACAGGCACATTTCTTATGCTCTTTTTAACCTTCTCAGCTTCTTGCCTGTGCATGTTGAGTATGAACTCTTCCACATTTTGCAATGCGAAGCTGGGAAGAATGTAAGATGCCTCGCTCTGAACCTTGTCCATAAGTTTCTTGTCTACAATGTAGAGCAATACAATCTCATCGCATAGATTCTCAGCTCTTTTTAGCGAGTTTTTCGGATACAGCTCTTGATGTATAGGAATCAAACATCTCATCATACAACCCCCATCAGAGGCCAGAGCACAGTGGCCATAAAGAACACCACTCCTATTCCAATCATATCTGCCAGCACTCCTGTCTTCATTATATCTTTCTGCTTAAAATATCCTGTGCTGTAGGTCATTATATTCCCAGGAGTGCCCATTAGCAATGCGTAGCCAAATCCGCCTGCTAGAGCAACGGCCATGCTTACAACAAGCACGCTCATACCTATCACAGAAGCCATGCCTACTGCGATTGGAAGCATAAGTGCTACGGCTGCCGCATGGCTCATGAGCTCGGTCATAAGCACTGTGATAACTAGCAAGATTAGAAGTATGACATAGGGATTTGTGCCTATTATCCCTACAATAGAGCTAGCGAGCCATTCTGAAGCACCAGTGAGCTGCAATCCTTTGCCTAATGTCATTGCACCTCCATACAGCAAGATTATGCCCCAGGGCATGCTCTTCTCAATATCTTTCCAAGACAGAATTCCAAATATAAAGAGCAGAACTGCACCTATGATCACTGCCACAGCTATACCCCAACTGCGAATTGTGAAGAGTATTAAGAATGTGAGAATGAGAACTCCTATAACTATCCACTCTTTATTTTCAATTTTCCCTTTTTTCTCAATTTTTGTAGCTATGAATTCTTCAGGCTTGTGCACGTTAATTATGATTATCCAAAGAATAGGGAGCATGATAAGAGTGACAGGAAGAGCCATGATAAGCCAGTCTAAAAAGGATAGATGTATCCCATAATTTTCAGCCAGGTATGCAACGGTGTACGGATTTCTTGCTCCGCCCATTAATGTGGCAACACTGCCCGCTGTGGCACCGTAGGTTAATGCGATCATGCCCGCCTTGCCCATATTGCTTCCTTTTTCCACATTAAGAAGAGAGATGCCGATAATAGGAAGAAGTAGAGCCACTACAGCATGCTCTGAGATTATGAAAGATAGAGATGCAGCCAAGACCAGTATGCCCAGAATGTATATTTTTGAAGATTTGCCAAATGCTTTGAGTATGTAGCTTGATATCCTTTGATGCAAACCGCTCTTCTGCACTCCTGCAGCGAGCATAAAAGCGCCAATAAGAAAAAACACAGCCTCGTTGCCAAAAAATCCAAACACTTCTTGTGGGGAGAATATACCCAAAATTGGGGGAATTACCATGACGAGCAATCCAGCCATGCCCAGAGGCAGAGCTTCGCTTATGAACAAAAACGCTCCAAACACTAATATTTCAAGCATCATTTTGCCTTCATAGCTCAGTCCAGCAGGCTGTGGTAAAAAATAAAAAATTAGGAGAATTAAGAATGCAATCGTAAGATAAACTGCCTTTCTCTCATTCAATTAAACCTCGCCTCTTCATATAGGCAAGGACCTTTTCAACACTCTCATCCACGCTCTCTTTATCAGTATCCAGTATCAAATCTGCAGCGGGATCTGTGGGCTCTTCAAAGGGATCGTCTATGCCCGTAAAGTTCTGAATCTCTCCTGCAAGGGCTTTCTTGTACATGCCCTTTACATCTCTCTCAATGCACACCTCTACAGGACATCTTGTCCAGACTAGATGGAATCTCTCAGGCCCGATTATTTCTTTTATATCTCTTCTTATCTCGTTGTACGGAGAGACAAAGGTTGCTAGTACCAAAACATCGTTTCTGGAGAGAAGCTTGGCTATGAAAGCTACCCTCTCTAAATTCTTTCTCCTATCCTCTTTGCTGAATCCCAAGTCTTTGGATATGGGGCTCTTTCTAATTATGTCTCCATCTAATCTTTCAACCCTGTATCCTCTATCTTTCAATATCTTGTAAACCTTATCCGCTATGGTAGTCTTTCCGCTGCAGGGCAATCCTGTAAACCATATTGTTGCACCTTTCATCTTTTCACCTCCTTTCTGTTTCTATATAATGAGGGATCTACTGCTTTAATAGCAGCCTCCACATCTAAAATTCCGCCGAGAAAATTGTTAATTCTCTCAATTTCCCTGCGAGGATTCTCTATAACCTTATCATATCGCACAGTTATGTAATCTATATCTCCCCTCTCTTCCAGAAGCTTCAAAGCGTATTTATTCAGTTTATCAAAAGCTTTCTTATCCTCTTCACCTAACTTCTCCCCTATCATCTTGCTCATGGACGCCATTATCTCATCTAGGTCGCGGAGCATGTATATGATCTTGTAGTTACCCTTAGGCAAGAACTTCAATCCGTAGGCTGTTACTTTTATAACCATATCATCGTATTTCTCAATGGGAAAGCTGCCATCCATGAGCCTGTTTATTATCTTTCCCCCTTCTAGCTCAAAATAGCCCTTTGGATTGTGCTCATCTGGCTTTCTCTTATGATCGAATGCAACTTTCATACCTCCAAGATAAAGAATCTGCATCATCATAGACGTGCCCGATCTTTCCAGTCCTGAGACTATGTAGTTTACCATCCTAACACCTCCAAAATCTCTTTTGCAAAATCTCTACCCTTGCCAGGGGGAAGTATTGTACCCATAACCTCATCCTTGCCCCCAGCATTATATCCCCTCTTCTTTGCAATTTCAATTAAAGGTAGGGCAGAATGCTCGTTGTTGGGAAATCTTATGTAGAACTCGTCCCTATCATCTTTGTGATTCACTACTATTGCGGGCTTTTTTCTGCCCCAGGCTATTCTTCTTGTGACTGAGGATATTATCATGTACGGGCTCTGCATCTCTAAAAATGCATATTTGCCCATATCCTCTGCACTCTCGCTCCATCTTTCAATTTCCTTAGATATGTACTCTAGATTTCTATGCAATTTCTCGTTTTCCAAAACATCCTCAATTCCCTGGAGAGCGAGGTGCACATTCTCCATTACCTCCTCCCTATTGTTCAGTTTGAAACTAGAATCTAGGAGCTCTACTGCGAGCTGAAGCTCATCCTCGTTCAAATTCTCATCTTTCATAACTTTCTCCACTATTTTCCATTCCTCAATCTTCTTTGCTTCCGGGCCTTTGTCTCCTATTATGCCTAGAGCAACAAGGTAATCTGGCTCATAGGAGAAACGCTCCATAAGCACAGTTGTGCAAGATGGGTACATCATGCCCATTAGGTAAGGATTGTAATGCTCTTTAGCGCATTCAACCTTTGTGGCTCTGTGATGGTCGTAGATATACACATCAGCGTATTCGCATAGCTTAGAAGCTTCTGGCAAGTTCATATCTAAAATAACTACACTATCAGCTTTTTTCACAGCATTAAAATCCTCTCTATCAAGATAGAAATTTCCAATCTTTGGGGTGAATAACTCGTCCTCTCCGTGTATTTTTATGTATATGGCTGCCGAGCTTATGCCGTCAGTGTCCCAGTGGTGCAATATCATCTTATCACTCCACGAATGGATTCTCAAATCGCAGTATGGTATCCGCCACTTCAGGACGCATCATAATTTCGGGAGGTCTCTCTCCCTTGAGTAATAACTCACGAATCTTCGTGCCTGAGAAGTTTACATGGTACTCGGGACCATGTGGACATATTTTCTCATTGACCACTGTGCCACATTTCTTGCAGTAGAAGAACGAGCGGAAAAAGAGAGGAGTTATGCCCAAATCAGGATAATCATAGAATATTTCCTGGGCGTCATAAGGACCGTAGAAATTGCCCACACCAGCGTGGTCTCTGCCCACTATGAAATGAGTACACCCAAAATTCTTGCGCATTATAGCATGGAATATTGCCTCTCTAGGTCCTGCGTAGCGCATCTCTGTCTCTAAAATTCCCAGAGTAGCAGTGTTCTTAGGATAGTAATGCTCAAAGAGAGCCTCGTAGGCTGCTATTATAACTTCATCCTTAAAATCTCCTTTTTTCTTCTTGCCGATAAGAGGATTGATGAATAGTCCGTCTACAAAGGTTAGCGCAGTTTTTTGCACATACTCGTGGCCCACATGGGGTGCATTTCTTGTTTGAAAACCCACAACTGTTTTCCACCCCCTCTCTTTAAAAAGCACCCTAGTTTCCTTTGGCCATAACTTGTAATTTGGGAACTGTGTAGGCGGGTTATTTAAGAGTGTGATCTTACCTCCAACAAGATGATCTTCTTTTTTCATCAAATTAGCCACGCCTGGATGCTCTATGCTCTTAGTGCCAAACACCTTTTCTGCGTACTCTTTCTTATCGTATGGATAAACTTCTTCCACCTTGAGTATGGCAATAGGAGTATTGTTGTAAACCAAGGTAACTTCATCTTCTTTGAATAGCATATCCACATCTTTATCGCTCACATCCTTTACGATAGGAATGGTCCAAGGCAGATCATTGCTTAATCTTCCCTCTGTGAGAACATTTTCAAAATCTTCTCGAGCCATATAGCCCTCAAGGGGCGAAAACACGCCGTGCCCTATATTTCCTAAATCCCTAGCTTCATCAATGGTGATGGACAATTTTGGTAGTTCCATTGCTTCTTCTTTAGCCCTCTCACTAAAATCAAATCTCTCAACTAACTTTCCGCCATGGGGTGATATCATTAGAATCGCCTCAATCTAAGTATCCTAGAGCCCGAAGTCTCTCTTTCACTCTTTCTTCATCCTCTTTGCTAAACGCTTCTTCGCTCTCTTCATCCTCCGCAATTATCTCCCGTAGCACATAGGTTACGTAGCTACTCACGCTTGTAAATCCTGTACCCTTTATCCTCTCTTCTATCTTCTTGAAAAGAGGAGTAGGTATGGATACCGTGGTATATTTCTTATCTTCAACCATCTTTCACACCTCTTTAATTATATTTAATTAAGGAAAGGATGTATGGTATAAAAAAGTTTTGTGGGGATTATTATCTTTCTTTGGTATGTTTCTCTCTGGCTATCCTTATTTTAGAATCTGAAAAGGTTTAAAGATTATTAAAATTCATCAGAAGATACGAAGACGCTCTAAAAATTAGCGCTGTGGCATCTTTCTTTGTAAGAAAATGCACTTCTTTCTTTTGGGATGAAACACTTTTCTTAGGAACCACCGGCGAGTTCACAACGAAGAGACACCTACGTTTTCCCTTTCTAAACCCTTCCCTATTTTTTGAAAAATTGTTTGGGGATAAACGAGCATCGGAAGATGCGAGCACGCCCTGCTTAGCAGGGCTGTGGCATTTTTTTAAAGTTCTTCCTTCTTTTTAGGGTGAAGCCCTTTTTAAAGGGCTCTAAGAAAGGGATTTAGTGCGGAGGGCCGGATTTGAACCGGCGAACCCCTGCGGGACCAGACCCTGAATCTGGCGCCTTTGACCTAGCTCGGCAACCTCCGCTTATAAATGAGATGCAAATCGTATATTTTATTGTTGTGGGAATAGCGAAGGTTTTATAAGATTAATGCATATTATATCTAAACTAGGGCCCGAATGTAGGTGATGGATTTGCCTCTGTTTGGTGGTAGAAAAAAGAAAGAATCTACGATAGTTAGAGATTACGCTAAAACTTTAGAGGATGCTAAAGCTCTTATGAACAGTGGAGAGGATGACAGAGCACAGATTTTGCTAAGGAGGATAAACCGATGGGTCAGTGAGGATTTTGATAGAGTCTCTGCATTGAGTCCAAAGGAAAAAAGAGAGTTATCCAAGATTCTCACCGAAGCAGGAGAAAAGATGTTGATTTTGAAGGATTATGAGTATGCTATTAAAACTTTTGAAAAAGCAAAAAGTTTGGATAGAAACAATGTTAGAGCATGGCTGGATATAGGTAGAAATCTTCTTGAGAGAAATGTTCAAATCCCATATGCAGTTGCATCCTTAAAAGAGGCAGTTAAGCTTGCACCAAATAATGTTGAAGCAAACATTCTGCTTGGAGATGCCTTGAGGATGGAGGGAGATTTAAAAGGGGCTATCGAAGCGTATTTTCATGCTTTAGAAATAGATCCTGAAAATGAAGATGTTATAAACAAAATTCTTAAGATAGAGCCTGATAATGTAGAAGTTCTTAAAAAATATGCAGAGCTTCTTAAAAAGAAAGGAAATGATACTGAACTTTTGAAGGTATACAATAGGCTTTACTCACTTACAAAGGATGAAAGATACTTGGATGAAGGTTTAGATATAGATCCGGGAAACAAAGATTTGTTGATAACAAAGGTTCGTTTTCTTATGGATAATAATGAACTTGTGGAAGCAAATCGCATTATAGAGCAGCTTAGAGAAGATTATCCGGAGGACCCAACTGTGCAAATGTTGTATGAGGAGCTTAGTGGTGGTGAGAAGGAAGAGGTTAAGCCAATTGCAGTGGACGAGTTATTTGGAGATTTGGGCATTGATGAAACTCTTGGGGAGATAAGCACAGAGAATGTGGAAAAACAGAAGGAGGAAATAGAAGAGGTAAATAAAGTGGACACATTTCTGAATGCTTTTTATAATGGAGATTTAGATGAAGCAAAGGAAATATTGAAAAATTTGAGCCATGAGGAGTTTATAGATTTGGCTAATAGGGAGATTAACTTTGAACTGGCTAAATTTATGGTGGATAATTTAAATATAGAGCAGGGTAATACGATTTTGGAAGAGATGATTTCAAAGCAGGCATATGATTACGCAGAGAAAATATTGAATGAAATATTAAAGAAGAATTTTAAGGATGCAAAGGCCCTTTTCTACAAGGGGAAGCTTATGGCAGCTAAGGGCAATGACATGGGTGCTAGGAATTTCTTAACAATGAGTGTAAAGTTCAATCCTGAGATGAAGAAGTATATTAAGGAGGATAAAATATTGAAGAAGTATGAGAATGAGGATTGGTACAAGAAATTAATTTCCTAATTTTTCTAGCTCCTTTGAGCTTATTATTTCTATTCCCAATTTCTCAAGAATACCTAAAACTTTCTTTTTCTGCTCGCTTTTTAGCCCTTTGCGATGAATGTATGCATGTTTGCAATTATCAGTTTTTTTGCATGCCATCTTAATTGTATCCTCATTTACATACTCAACTGCATAGGAAGGAAGCATGTGCCCAAATGATATTTTGTATTGGAGAGCAACATCCGTGATCCTTGGCATATAGTGCCCTCCTCCAATCCCTAATGCAGGAAGGTATCTTTTCTCTTCTAATTCCATAATTGTTTTTGCAAGAATCTCGCCAGCTCTATCATCTCTCCATTCTTCCTCAGTGCTTCCTATTTCAATGAAGAATGTTGGAGTTTCAAGATATGGCCCGTGATGAGTTGCTTCAAATGAAACATTGTATTCCTCTAAATTATTATTCTTTTTTAGCAATCTCAAAGCTTCGGTCATAAGATGTGGATTTGTCTTTACTACTGTTCTATCTTTTCCCCCGTATTCTGCTTTGCCCCAGTTTCCAATTGGGTGCACTGTTAAGCTCCTTATTTCCGCAGAGCTTCTGTGCTTTGAAGCTACGATTATATTATCAAAATCTAT
The DNA here is from genome assembly GCA_015523135.1 of Candidatus Aciduliprofundum sp. Lineage (GTDB taxonomy): Archaea > Thermoplasmatota > Thermoplasmata > Thermoplasmatales > Aciduliprofundaceae > Aciduliprofundum. Next base: position 237 of record WAKY01000125.1, on the reverse strand, counting down.
TTTGAGCTTCTCCCTAATCTGCAGGTCTATATTTTCTGCATAAATTTTTTGAATTTTTATATGCACCAAATAAAAACCATCGCTCTTGTAAACAGGAAAATTGTGAAACATGCCAATCTTTTTCCAATCATCCATAGCAAGGAGTTTTTCTCGTATATTCAAGGAGGCAAGGTCATCTTGTGAAGTCAGTATCAAATTCATGGGGCTCGCATAAAGTTAAATTATTTCAAATTTATG
>WAKY01000124.1 GCA_015523135.1 Candidatus Aciduliprofundum sp. | reverse complement strand
GTGGAGAAGAGAGAATACAAAAAGAAATTGTTCTATCCATCCGAGCTGATTATGGAAGAGGATATTCCTCTATTCGCGTTGCTAAATACCAAGAGCGGTTGGCTAATTGTGAATTCTCTCAGAGAGAGATGCAGAGATATGCCCTTCTTATACAGGCATGTGAGTAAAGCAACAGCATACAGAATTGTTAAGGAGCTTCGCGCCCTTGGAGTTTTAGAGGAGATGAAGGGCACAAAGAGATTAATATGCTTGAATGATAATTTTTATGAGAAGATTGAGAAGTACGATGCCCTTGGTATGGATTTCAAAAAGAGATTCATTGAAAAAATTGAGAAGAGAGGATACAACGTTGAGGTGATAGGTACTTATAACTATGAACTAACAATTAGGCTCGCTGGCATAGAAAACTTCACATTGGGCATTTACATATCTCCCCTCAGAACAATTTTGGAGGGAAGAGTATGGAGCTGAGGGAAGAATTAAAAAGAAAGGCGGGAGAGAAAGCGGTGGAGTACATAAAAGACGGAATGGTTGTGGGCTTAGGCACTGGCTCTACTGTGAAATACACTATTCTCAAATTGGGAGAGCTTGTAAAAGAGGGGTTGGATATAATAGGAATACCTACATCAATTGCAACTGAAAAACTCGCAAAGGAAATGAGAATAAAATTGGGAAGCATTAATGATTACCAAGTTATTGATTTAACCATAGATGGTGCCGATGAGGTAGATAGAAATTTGAACTTGATAAAGGGTGGAGGGGGAGCTCTTCTTAGGGAGAAGATTATTGCGCATGCTTCAAAATATGAGATAATAGTTGTGGATGAGAGTAAAGTAAAGAATATTCTCGGAGATTTTCCCTTGCCTATAGAGATTGTAAAATTCGGATACAAGAGAACAATGAATGTTCTATCCACTTTAGGCTGCAACCCCTCACTTAGGGTTAAGAATGGAGAAACATATATCACCGATAACGGCAATTACATTATAGATTGTAAATTTGAGAAGATTGAAAATCCTGCAGAGCTAGAGAGAAAGATTGATGAGATACCGGGAGTTGTAGAGATAGGACTATTTGTGGGTTTGGCAAACAAAATAATAATAGGAAAAAAAGATAAAATAGAGATTATGACAAGTTCTTGAGATTCTTTATAATGTTCTCTATATCCTTTATCTTGCCCCTCAGCTCCTTCTCTATCTCCTCTAGAATCTTTGGAAATGGCTTTGCAAGTTTGTATCCATGAACAGGTCTTCCTTTGCCCTCCTTCTTTATGTCCCTCTTAACTATCCAACCCTTCTCACGAAGGTATTTCATTGCAATACTAACCTCTGGTTGCCTAAGTCCGGTGTTTTTCTCTATTTCCACAGATATAACTTCATCCCTATTATGCATGTACGCCAGTGTCTTAGCCACGTTGCGTGATAATCCAGCTTTTTGCAAGAGTTCTGCAAGCTTTTTGTCATTTTCTGTCATTTCGCCAGATTTCATATCTATCACCAATCCATATATTAAAGTGTCCCTATATAAAGTTTTCTATGTGACAAAAAATATTAATAGTTTTCACCGTGACAAAAGGATTAATTGCATAAATTAATTACTCCCATTATGCGTATGCTAATACACGCTTGCTGTGCTCCTTGTCTCATGGCCCCTTACAAGCATTTAAGCAAGAAGTATGATATAACAGTTTTCTGGTACAACCCAAACATACAGCCATATAGAGAGTATTTGAGAAGGTTGAAAGCATTTAAAGAATACACAGAAAGGATAGATGCGAAGGTTATTTACGATTACTCCTATCCATTGGAGGATTGGTTATACAAGGCAAGTATTTTGAGCAAGAAGAGCAATGTTCTTCGCTGCAAGTACTGCTATGCAGATAGGTTGTACAAAACTGCCCTCAAGGCAAAAGAGTTGAATTTTGATTTTTTCTCCACTACACTTCTCCTTGCTCCCTATCAAAAGCATGAAATTATTAAAGAAATTGGAGAAAGGATAGGAAAAAACGTTGGGGTAAAATTCTACTATGAGGATATGCGCAAATGGTTTGATGAGGGAGAAAGGATGGCAAGGGAAGCGGGAATTTACCGCCAGGGTTATTGTGGTTGCATTTACAGCGAAGCAGATAGGTATTGGAGGGATAAGCTTGAGTGAAGAGTGGAAAACAAGGAGAGAAAGAATTGCAGAATTAATCAAGGATAATGCTCTCAGCCCTTCCGAGATTGCAAAAATTATGGAAATGCGAGTGAAGGATGTATTGGAGGATTTAAAACACATAGCAAGCTCGCAAAAATATGGAAAATTAATGGTAATGCCTGCAAGATGCAAAAAATGCGGATACCAGTTCAGGCCAGAGATAAAAATTCCCAAAAAATGTCCAAAATGTCATAGCACTTGGATAGAAGAGCCAAAATTTAAAATTCTAACAAAATTTTAAAATACTAAAAATCCTTATATTTAAAAGGTGTCTATATGAGGGGGAAGTATTTGGCCATCGGATTTGTTATTGCCCTGCTATTGATTTCCATTGGAGCTGGGACTGTTAGAGCTTCCAGCACAAATTTCTCACCGCAGGAGATTTGGACATATAAACCAAAGATAGATACAACCTATGATGCAAGCCTACACTCTCCGAGAAACAGTATGAAAACTTCTCTACATTACGATGTAAACGGTGATGGTGTTACAGATGTGCTCGTTGAAATACACAATTACACAGCTGGCACATACACCTTAATCCTTCTCAGTGGTGCAGACGGAAGTGTGCTTTATCAAAATAAATTCACGGATGTTGAATATACTGTGCCGCCTGTAGAGCCTTCTGTTTATTCGGTGACATATATAGATGACAATGGAAACTTGGAGGCATTATACCAGTTCGTAATTTTCGGAAATCATAGTGACAATAACAGAATATCAATTTATAAAATTGGCAACGATTTGAGCAATGAATCTTACAGAGGCATAGAAATACCAACAAGTATAAACACTCCCTATGGGCCTGTACCAATAAGTATGTCCTATGTAGAGATAAAAATTCAAAATTACAACTACTCGGCCAAAGAGGGGTTGCTAATTCTGGGATACTATAGTGGATATTATTACGGACACAATGTTGTTGAGCTCAATGTAACAATGTTAGATTACAACCTCAATGTGGCGTGGCAGAAAAAGGAGTTATCACTTACTAGCGGTGGATTTGTGTCCTTTGGAATGGATATAACTAACTTAAACGGATTTGGATTCAATCAAGAACACACTGAATTTGAGGGGGCGGATATTATCTTTGTAAACGAGTCCTCGGGAAATACAAATATCGAGGCAATAGAGGCAACAGATGGCAGTATGCTCTGGAATATAACCTTACCCGGATTTGTTTATCTATCCTCACCCTTTGATTTCTTGGGAGTTATAAGCTCCATTGATTACAACAACGATAGCAGGGTTGATTTGCAAATTGTTACCTATTATAACAACCAAACCTATGTGTACTTTGTAGATGCCGATGGAAATGTCATAGCTAGATATGATTGGAACAAGGTGGTTCCTATTCAAGATGCCATGCCCACATACACTTTCAATCCCTCAAAACCAGGAGCGGTAGAATATAATACAATAGATTTAAATAGAGATGGCAGTAGAGATATTGCATTCCTTGTAAATTACACTCTCCTTGTAGCATTTGACATAAAAGACAATCAAACCCTATATACAAAGGACTTAAGCGGAGAGTACAGTTATTATTTCGGCTTGATGCTATCAAAGCAAGATATAAATGGGGATGGCATTGATGACCTGTTTTTATACGGAGGAAATATGACTTCGGGTGAGTACTGGTATAAGCTAAACTACACCGCATTGGATGGTGCAACTGGAAATATTATCTGGAGCGTTATTTATGAGCATGTTATAAACCCAGCGTTGGGACCAATATACCCGGTATATTTCTCAGATTTAAATGGAGATGGCTATGGAGAGGATGTAATCATACAGGGTTATACTGCTGATTCTTCTGGAGTTTATGCAAATGTAACAGTCATATCTTTAAAAGATGGCAGCACACTTCTTACTTTCCAAGTAAATAGCTCAGTTTCAAACACCGATTTCCATTCATGGAGTACCTTAGCAGCAATGATAGGTGATGTGAATGGAGATGGGATAAATGATATACAAATCACAATGTATTATTCCACCGCATTATCTAATGGCGAGCCGTACGAGGATTCTTTCATCCGCATTTTCAGTGGCTCTGATGGAACATTACTATGGCGTGGAGATGTAATTGGACAGCATACCTGGACAAATGTAGTGAGAATGTCCTGGAGTTCAGAATCAGAATTTGGAAGAGTGGCTACAAACAACAATGATATTCTAATCACCACAGAAGATTCTGTGAGCGATTACGAAGTTCAAAGTGCTGTGCCAGAGTTCAATGCTATATTCTTGCCTTTACTAGCCATAACGATTGCAGCAGTGATTTATTTCCGTCGCAAATAATTCTTTTTTATATTATACTTTTATACATTACTTTTGAAGATTTAATTTATTCTTGGTATTTTTCTGTTTCTCCAAAATCGCTGGGAAAATGTGAGATAATAAGCTTCTCTATGAAATTTTTCTTAGCTATTTTTCTCATTCTCTTTTCACCACTTTCACCACTTTTTCACCACTTTTACCACCCTTTTAAAGTGGTAAAAATAGGGGTTATATGCCAGCATATCGGGGCAATATGAGGGGTATATGGGCATCAATTTTAAGGGGTTATGATGGCTTAAATGGGTGGATTTGAGGGGTATATAGAAGGCTAAAAGGGGCAAAAAGGCATGAATTTTCAGGAGCAAGGGAGAGAAAGAGCAGTCATGCATGTGGTGTAGATAGTACTCATCAAGTTGCGTGAATTTTTCACGCTTTTACCTAAGGAGTTAGAGGGTAAAAGTGGTAAAAAATGATTTTCTTCACCCTTCAAATTCCAATTTATCCAAAAATAATATATCCTACTTCACTTCTCTTATTTCTGGGCATCTGGGCCCCCGGCGGAGGGCGGTGTGTCATCGCACAATGATGCTTGGGCCAGAAGATGCCCTATACACCCCCGGCAGGGTCAGGCACCTTGAAAGATGATAGGTGCTGTTAATGTCGGGGGATATTTATCTCCTCACTATATCTGCAAGAAGAATGAGAACAGGGAATATCTCTAACCTACCAAACCACATCTCTAAAATTAACGTGAGCTTTTCAATCCAAGGCATGAATGGAGAAGTTATACCCACTGTTAGACCAACATTACCCTCTGCACTGGCAACTTCAAAGAGTGAATTTACAAGACTGTTTCCATAAGCCATTAATATTATAGCTCCAAATAACAGCATGAACAAGTAGGTTGTAGTGTAGATAGAAACATCCCTCACTTCAGATGATTCAAAAACCTTCTTGCCTATCTTGAAGGGTATAATGGCACTTCTCGGATACAAACGAACTTTTATATACCACACTATACCGTAAACCAATACAACCACCCTTATTAGTTTTAAGGCAGAAGATGTAGAACCATAAGCACCTCCAAAGATCATGCTCAAAATCAAGAATGTTTTATCAAAATCTGTCAAATTTGATAAGTCAGATATGCTAAATCCTGTGCCTGTAAGAGCAGATGTAGTGTGGAAGAATGTTTGCAAAGCTGCTAAACTCCAGCTTTCCCCCAACCAAGCCAGATGTAGAAGCATTATAACAGAGAATGAAACGATGATTATTACCATAGCTTTGACCTCTATAGAGAAGAATTCTCTTATCCTGCCTTTAAACAGATTTATGTGCGAAACGAAGGATATTCCTCCAGCAGCCATTGCAAATATCATAGCTATGGCCACATAGGGAGAGTAGGCAGCTATGCTGTTGTTCGTTACCGCAAATCCTCCAGTAGCTAAAGCAGTCATTGATATGTTGATGGCATCAAACATTGGAACTTTTAAAAGGTAAAATATCAGGGCAAAGAGAAGCGTGTAAAATAGATATATTCCCCAAATTTTTCTCACAGTGCCCACTATTGTTGGCTCAGTTTTATCGCTTCTGCCCTCTGCAAAGTACAAGCTCTGCACCACTCTGCTTGTGCGGTACATAACTGATAAGAATAGGGCTATAACACCAACACCCCCAATCCACTCTGTAAGCGAGCGCCATAGAAGTATGCTTCGTGGAAGAGATTCAACATCAGTGAACATTGTCAATCCTGTGGCTGTAAATCCAGACATGCTCTCAAACCAGGCATCAAGGGGATTTAAATAGCCGGAAAGTACAAAGGGTATGGCTCCAAAGAAAGACATCAAGAGCCATCCAATTGCCGCAATCTTGAAAGATTCTCTAAGCGTGAGATTCTCTGGCACCGGCTCTTTCATAAAGGGAACCCATAGAAAAATTATCCATGTTGCAGGAAAAATAAATGCCAAGGAAATAACAACGCTTCTATCTACAATCAAAGCATAAACTGCATCTATGAGCATGAAGATGGATATGTACGTAAGAAGTTTCAGTGAAAAATAGAGAATCTTGTTCATCTCACTACCCCAACACTATCTCCCTCACCTTCTTCTCTACGCCCTTCTTGGTGACTATTGCAAGCTCGTCTCCTTCTCGTATAACTTCATCTCCCCTAGGCACAATTATTTGGCCCTTACGCAAAATAGTGGCTATTATACTTCCCCAAGGCATGTGTATATCGCTTATCTTCCTATCCACTATGGGTGAGAGCTTATCAACACGCACATGCAAGAGCTCCACATCTCCTGCGAAAGTCAGCACTGAGGCAAAGCCCTTTATTCCTGCGTACATGGCCTTTGCGGCCACTTCAGTTGTGCTAATCACAACATCCACACCCAAGCTCTCATAAAGGACTTTGTTTCCCGGATTCGTGGTCCTAGCTATTACCTTGCCCACATTGTAAGTGTGCTTTGCAAGCTGGCAGGCAACAAAATTCACCTGGTCATTGCCGGTGCAGGCAACTAAAACATCCGCCTTCATTATGCCTGCATCTTCGAGGTAAGATGCTTCGCTACCATCCCCCTTTATAACGAGAATATCATAATTCTCAGCCATATGCCTTGCTCTACCTTCATCCTTCTCTATGAGCGCTATATTGTGACCCTCATCAACAAGCATACTAACCAAGTACTCACCTATTTTCCCACCGCCAATTACAATAATATACATAGTTAAGGTTATCCAAATGGAGAATTTAAACATTTTCGCAGGGAGAGAATTAATTTAGAAATGAATGAATAAAAAACATGCTTTATCATGTCATGGTTTTTCTTGCAAAACCGCAATAATTCGAAATTTGCTCCAAAACCTTTAAATATGGGGCACCTTTAATTGATACATGGGTTTAAAACCCAGGAGGACTGAACATGAAAAGGATATATAAGAAAGAAGAGGGCGTAAGCCCGGTTATAGCTACCATTTTGATGGTCGCTATAACAGTAGTGCTTGCAGCGACAGTCTGGCTACTGGTCTCTGGGTACATGGGCGGAGGTACAAACACTCCACTTACAATGAGCTTGACATATAACGCACAGATGAGCACTGGTCAAAAAGCAGTATTCGATGTATCTATGAGCCAACCTTCTCAGGCCACTTTCTCCAATGTTAAAATAACATTAGAAAACAATACAGGTAAAGATACACAAACATTGAGTAATGATGGTACTGGGACTTTCACACTTAGTAGTGGATCGCACTCATATACAGTAACAATAAGCATCAATGACCTCAATGGAAATGGCAAATTGGATACTGGAGATCAAATTATAGTTGAAGTTACCTCTGGCACTGTAGCTGGTATGACATTATATGTTTACATAACAGGCTACAGCGGCAACGCACAGGCGACCGTACCATCCTAAATTGGTAAAACCAATTTTTCTAATTTTTTATTTTTTGGTGTTTGATATGAAAGAAGAAGGTGTGAGCCCTGTTGTGGGTACGCTTCTTATGGTGGCTATAACGATTATACTTGTTGCCTCAATTTATCTTTTTGCAACTAGCTATTTCGCCACACCTTATATGACTGCTCAGTTAAGATGTACCCTTACTATGGAGTCTCAACCTTCTACTGCAAAGGATGTTTTCTTCGCAGTAGAAATGAGCAGCCCGCAGCAGATTGATGTAAGCTTGGTAAAAATTGGCGTTTTTCACAATGGAAAATACACAATGCTAAATTATTCATCCTCCACAGAAACTTGGAGCAATTACAGTGCCGGGGCAAAATGGTATTTTAAAGCAATTTTCCACGATAACAATGCGAACAAAAAATTTGATAGTGGCGATGAGATTGAGATTAAAATTGTGGGAACAAATGCTCCGCAATTTTCATCCGGAGATTCAATAAGATTGAGCATTGCAGGATATAATGGAGTTGCCACAGGCTATATAAAATTATAATTTTTCTTTGGTCTTGTACCTCTCCTCCACGAGTTTTAGCTTTTCCTCGTATTCTTCCTTGGTCATCTTGCCCATGAGGTACTCTTTGCGCAGGGCATACTTGATCTCTTCCTTCTCCACCTCTTGCGGCTCTATGGTTTTCAATTTTCTTAGAGAAGAATAGGCCCTAACCATTCCGATTATTCCCGCAAATGTGCCAAGAATGCCTAAAATCAATCCAAGAGCAGGCAAAAGTATGCAGAGAGAGCCAGCAACAACTCCGCCCCATCCAAACCACTTGGATAGAGCATTTTGTATTGTTATCACCCCAAAGGCAAGAGCCACATAAAATATGGACACAAAGAATAGGGTTAAACTGGCAACTGTGAGCAGGGCATAATCCAACACCGCTCTTTCCTTGGTGCTTATCAAAACGCTCAAACTAACTCTATCTTTAACTTTCAGATTCTCACTTCCTTAGGGATACTTAATGCACAAATATTTAATGTTTTTGTTCATTATAATGCACAAATATAAATCATTTCCTCGCAATTATCTTTATCACATCACCATCCTTGAGCTCGTAATCGTGGCCGAGAATTCTCTTGCTGCGGCCATCCACCGCGCGGATGAAATTCTCACCCAAATCGGTGTGCACCTTGTAAGCAAGCTCTATAGCTGTAGAGCCAAGAGGAAATAAATAAACATCGGGAAGGACATTTCCATCCTTATCCGTCCATTTATTCTCATCTTCAACGGGATAAACGGCTATCATTTGCAGTACATTGAAAACAGTATGCTCTATGACCTTCTGCACTCCCGTACCCCCAAATCTGTGCATAAATTCGCGAATTTTCTCTAAAGCTTTAAGCTGGGTTGCACTCAATTTATCCTCGTTCAAAATTTTGAAATCTTCATCTCCCGGCTTGTAATCCACTAACCCTGCTTTTGCAGCCCTACGCAATGCAAGCTCGTAATCCGCCGAAATTGGTATGATATCATAGCCCTTCTCCCTGCATCTCTCCAAGAATTTATTCAAATATTCTTCATCGGTTATATCCGCCTTGTTGGCAGCAATTACCATTGGCTTGGCAATGCGCCTTATTTCAAAAGCAAGGGCAAGAATATCTTCATCGCTCCATCTACTTGGCTTCTCATCCAGATTCAAATGAGAGAGAGCAACGTGAACTTGCTTATCATTTATGTTCAATCCTGACAATCTCTCAGCAATGGCCACCTCTATCTTTACCTTCTCCGCCTCCAATCTCCTAGCAATGCGGGTCCAGCCTCTGCCTATTATGTCCGCAATCCAGTAGGCAATTTCCTTGTCTAAAAAATCAACATCCTTGCACGGGTCTCTGCTCCCCTTGGGCACAGGGTTGCCCTCAGCGTCTGTTGAGCCAGATGCATCCACAATATGAATCAAAGCTTCCGCATGCCTTAAATCGTCCAGAAATTTATTGCCTAAGCCACGGCCTGCATGGGCATCGGGCACCAATCCGGCAACATCTATGAGCTCTACAGGTATGTATCTTGTGCCATCTATGCATAGAGATTTTTTAGGGTTACACGGCTTGCCTAACTCTAAATGTGGGCATGGCTTGCGAACATAGGCAATGGCCCTATTGGCCTCAATCGTGGTAAATGGATAATTTCCAATATCTACAGTTTGCAGGGTTGCAGCTGCGAAGAATGTGGATTTTCCAACATTGGGCTTACCCACAATGCCTAGCTCTACCATGTGACCAGAACCTTCTTTAGGCTCTTATTCTTTGGACACTT
>WAKY01000123.1 GCA_015523135.1 Candidatus Aciduliprofundum sp. | reverse complement strand
GTCTTCTCGCGGGCTCTCCCACCAGTAATTGCCCATCTTTCGTAAAAGCGACGTACGAGGGAAATGCCTTTCCGTACATCGTGTTTCCTTCCGCGCTGGGAATGACCTTCACATTCCCGTTGATGTATACGGCCGCGGCCGAGTTGCTCGTTCCCAAATCTATTCCTATTATTTTCTCACTCATCTTCTTTCACCTCCTTTTTAGAAACCAAAACTTTAGAGTGCCTCAGTACCGTATCTCCTAACATATAGCCCTTTTGATATTCCTCTACGACCACATCATCCTCCTCGCCATCCACCACGCCAATTGCCTCGTGGAGCATGGGGTCAAATTTCTCACCCTTCGCCTTTATTTCTCTCAATCCGAATTTCTCCATCACTTTCTCCATCTGCTTCAAGATTAGCGCAATTCCCTCTTTCTCCTCATCGGGCAGGGAATCCACAGCCTTGCGAAGAGATTCGTATGGATCTAAGAACTCCTTTATTATTTCGCCCCTGCATCTTTCAATCTCCATTTCCTTTTCCCTTTCCATCATCTTCCGGTAGTTGTCCATCTCCGCGAGCTTGCGGAGATACTTGTCCTTGTACTCGTCCCTTTCTTTTTTTATTTCTTCTATATCTTCGCACATTATAGGATGGAGATTAGAAAATTCTATTTAAGAGTTCGCAGAATTCATAACGAAAGATAAATAAGGATGGGAGCCATGGCTCATTGAGGTGAGAAGAATGCCATTTCATTTAGATTTAGAGAATGTTAGATACGGTAGTGAGCTCGTCAAAAGAGGATTCGCCAAGATGCAAAAAGGTGGCGTGATTATGGATGTTACAAATGCAGAGCAGGCAGGTGTGGCTGAGGATGCTGGCGCTGTGGCAGTTATGGCATTAGAGCGTGTGCCCGCTGATATTCGTGCAGCAGGAGGAGTTGCTAGGATGGCGGATCCAAATAAGATTCAAGAGATTATGGATGCTGTTAGTATACCCGTTATGGCAAAGGTGCGCATTGGGCACATTGAAGAAGCTCGTGCTTTGGAAGCCCTTGGCGTGGATATGATTGATGAGAGTGAAGTTTTAACTCCTGCAGATCCATTTTACCATATTGATAAAAGAGAATTTACAATCCCCTTCGTTTGTGGCGCAAGAAATCTTGGTGAGGCAGTGCGCCGCATTTGGGAAGGAGCTGCAATGATAAGGACCAAAGGAGAAGCGGGTACAGGAAATGTTATAGAAGCTGTTAGACATATGCGCCTTGTAAATCGCGGAATAGAAGAGCTCAAGTACAAGAATGATGCCGAGATATACAAAATTGCAAGAAAATATGCAGAGTCATATGAGAAGCTATTGAGACAAGTTAAAGAATTCAATGGTATGGAAACGGATATAGACCCCCATGAGCCTGTATTTGGAAAGTACACGATAAATGACATTGTTGAAGGGCTTTACAAAGAATTGATGGAGATTAAAAAGCTTCAGCGCTTGCCTGTTGTTAACTTTGCAGCTGGAGGTATAGCAACTCCTGCGGATGCAGCATTGATGATGAACCTTGGTGCAGATGGGGTGTTTGTGGGAAGTGGAATATTCAAGAGCCCAAATCCTGAAGAGATGGCAAAGGCGATTGTGGAGGCAGTTATGCACTACGATGAGCCAGAGGTCATAGCAGAGGTCTCCAAGGGATTAAAGGGAATGTACGGGCAGGAAATCTCGCAGCTCAACGAGAAACTTCAGGAGAGAGGATGGTAATTGAGAACATAATACAGCAAGACATACTGAGCATAAACAAAGAGATAATAAAAAAGAGAGTATCTTTGCAGAAACTGCTTGAAAAGCCAGTGATTGAAGAGAAAGGAAAGAAGATAAAAATAAGGAAGGAATGCCTTGAGAGAATTGCAGAGCATTGCAACTTGCCCCAATCTCAAATTTTTTTACCTATAACTTTTTTCATACCTGCTGGCTCATATGAGGGCTATATTCTCTCTTCCGTGGATGCTGAAGTTCTTGCTTCTTTGGGCTATACCACATATCTAAGGGAAGATAAATACTGGCTCGCAAAGCATAAGATAAGAAAGCTTATAAGCTCTTGTCCAGGAGTGTTTCAGAGTATAATTTTACCATAGAACCTTCGACATATTTACTTGGGTTAATGGGGTTAGATTTTTAGAGCTCTTTATTTTAACTTGCCTCTAAATATTATATGCTAGAAATCTCAACAGTTTGGCTGTAAAATCTAAGAAAGTTTATATGCTTTATCCGTATGAACTTTTAATGAGTAAGAGTTATCCTGAAGAGCAGTTCTATAAAATAAGGAGAAAAAGAAGAATAAATGCTTTAAAATCAGCAGTTTTAGGTGCATTTGCTATATTTGGAGCCACTATTCTTTTAGATTATTTTTCAGAATCTTTGGAGATTGGAGTAAACTTGCCATTTCTTGCCATTCTTATTCTCTTTCTCATTGCTATAATATCTTTTGCCTTGATGTTTCATTATTTTAAACCTTCTAAAGATGAGAGGAAATTTAGTAGAGGTGTTGAAGGGAAAAATCATTCAAGAAACACCTTGATAAAATTGAAGGTTATAAATTCTATAGCTTACCTTTGCCTCATGGTGGTGATATTGATGCCATTCTTATTAGTCCTAAAGGTATCTTCGCATTTGAGATTAAAAATTATTCAGGTATAATTGAATGTGAAGGTGATGGATGGAAAAGAATAAAAATTGGAAAAGGAGGGGGCAGATATGAAGGACATGTAGGTAATCCATCTGAGGAGGCAAAGAGGCATGCTTTTGATTTGCAAAATTATCTAAATGAAAGGGGATTTAATGTTCCTGTATATCCTATAGTTGTTATAACGCATTCCCAGGCTAAGCTTCAATGTGATAAATGTTCAGTTAAAGTAATTAAACCTGAGGATATAAGGGTATTGCTTAATAAGAAAAATGAACTTACAGATAAGGAATGCAAAAGAATTTATAAAGAAATTAGTAAATTAATTTAGTGTGGCTTTATTTTCCATAAGCTTAGTAGCTATGTTAAACAAAGCTATGCCTATAAACAATATCCCAATAGGATATAGAATTACTGTAATTATATTTGAGACAATGACTCCATTTGAACTTGCGAGTAGGTGAGAGATCAAAGCTAAGCCTATAAATGATGGAATTAATAAAGCTAATATAAGAATGGTAATAGCGATGTTTTTGTAATTTCTGCCTAGCTTTACTCTCTTTCCAATGTCCCAAAGCATTAGAAAAAATCCAAGGAGAATTAGGATGGATGCAATTGTGTGAGATATAAATTCGTAAGCGGATAAATCAATTATGGATTTAGGGGAAGGGTGCGCAAAAATTGTTATTGTCCTTCCAACTATGTAGCTTACAATTTGCAGTATAATACCTATAACTATGAGCACTACTCCTGCTATTTGCAAACCGCTTTTCTGCATAATTAGGTAAATTAAAGTTTTGTATTTAAAGATTTTTTAAAATTTGGGAAAACATTATATATCATACTCATTTAATACAGAAATGAGGAGGGGCGTAATGAAAACAGGTGTTGTAATATTATTCGGAATTTTAGTGATAGTATCTAGTGTAGCACCTTATTCAGTACTTGGAGAGAATCTAGAATATGCTGTACGAGGTCCAATAATAATAAATAGCGATGATGATTTTGATTCCTCTCACGGTGTAAGTGGGGGAAGTGGAATAGAAGATGATCCATATGTAATTTCCGGATGGGAAATAGATGCATCAAATCGCAAAGCCGGAATTTATATAGGCAATACCACCAAATATTTCAGGATTCAGAATTGCTGGGTAAAGAATGCCAAGGCTTCCAGTGGATTTTTCTATATAGGCTCAGGTATAAAGCTCTATAATGCAAAAAATGGTGTGATAGAGAACGTGCAGGCCACAGATAATACTCGGTATGGAATTTATATAGAGGATTCCAGCAATATATTGATTGTCAGCAGCACCATGCAGTCCAATGGATATGAGGGAATCTACGCCAAGGATTCTTCCATTAGCGCCACAAGTAATACTTTAACAGGTGAGGGAATAGAGATCTCCGGTGGAAGTGAAGTCAAGGTGGATGGAAATACAATAGATGGTGCCGGAATTTACATTAAAGGTGCTGATAATTCCTATGTGGCAAATAACACCATTACAAATTTTGACAATCAGGGAATATACTTGGACTCTGCGAAATATTCACATATTTACAAGAATAAACTCACCAACGTAAGCACTGGGATCTATCTATTCCAATCCATTTACACATCAACCATAGACAAGAACAACATATCTGAGGGAGATATGGGGATATTCCTTTCAAGAAGCAGGAATATAATCATAAAAGAGAACAATGTGAATTCTAACAGCGATAAAGGGGTTTATCTGGCTTCATCATCATCCAATACCGTTGAGAACAATACCTTACAGGGAAATATGTACGGAATATACCTCTATAACTCAGGCTCAAACGAAATATCGGGCAATAGTATAAAGAAGGCCTATGAATCAATTCACATGGAGAATTCAAACGGCAATACTGTAAGCAATAATACATGCCTCGGTGACGGTTCTGCTTTCACCAGGGATGGGATTTACGCCAAGAACTCTGATGATCTTCATATCCGTGACAATATATGCACCTGGCTCTCCTACGGAATAGATTTATCTCATTCTGATAATGTGAGCGTCCATGGAAATACCCTAGAGCATAATTCTATAGGCATAGGAAATTATTTTTCAAATTACACAAAAATGGAAGAAAATCAACTCACATACAATCGTCTTGCTTTAGATGTACAGTATTCCAGCAGCGCATCTGTAGTTGGGAACACGATATCCAAGAGCAAAGAGTTCTCTATGACCTTCGCATATGTGAAGAACTCACTACTGGAAGATAATATGATTATGGATGCGGGAAGTATTATCGACAACTCCTCCTTAGATATCTACGGAAACCGCATCAACGGAACTTATCTTGAGATTAACAGTTCTAAGTATCTCCATATCAACGGAAATAGAATAGAAAATAGCTCCTCTTATGGACTTTTCTTATTTAGCATTTATTTAGCAACTGTGTATGACAATACATTCATCAACAACAATATAGGTACGAAGATTCAAAGATCCACCTCTGTGTATATCAAGGATTCTCTTTATTCCCATAATGACCTCGGAATCCATATGCTCAATACCTCCAGATCCACAGTGCGTTTTATCACAGTGGCGAACAATGGCGATGGTGGACATTTAGAAGGCTCTAATAATATTACTGTTGAAGCTGTCAATATCACTAACAACGCAGGTCACGGAATCAATATAATAGAGAGCAGCGATATTGTATTGAGAGATTCCAATATTTCCTCCAATGGCAACAGAGGAGTTTCCCTTTGGAATTCTACCCGTGTGGATATTCTGAGAGTATTAGCAACTCACAACGGTGAATGGGGTGTGCATATGGACCATAGTTCCTCTGTCTCTCTAACGAATTCCACCTTATTGTATAATGGGAAGGATGGCCTGTATGTAAGTTCATCATCTTATCTAAATATCAGTTTTAACAACATTTCGAGCAATCACTATGCAGGTATATATGGGGATGGTAGTATTGATTATTTTAAGATATTGAACAATACTATTATGGAAAACAATTATGAAGGCATTTATATGAATTATATCAGAGAAAAGAATACCATAAAGGGAAACACTGTTGCCCATAACCACAAGTGTGGAATAGCATTAAACTATGGTGATTACTGGGATGATAAAATATATGTCATAGAAAACAAAGTTTATAAAAATGATGAAACGGGGATTTGCCTTTATTATATCAACGTATATCTATTAAACAATGAAATACACGATAATGGAGCGAGAGGCATATATGGGAGCTATGTATTGGGAGAGCTCTCTCACAACATAATCATAAACAACTCGGGAGAGGGAATCTACATACCTCATAATATTAATGCGAATATAGTTTACAACAAAATATCCCATAATAATGGAGATGGTATATCTCTTGCATACTCCTACATTAGTGGTCCAACATACTACATTTCCCACAATGACATATTGTATAATGCAGGTGATGGAATAAAACTCATGACCTCATATGAGATGAGATTAAATATAACCAACAACAACATAACCTACAACAGAGGAGATGGGATAAAGATTCTTCCTGTTACAGACGATGTTTTTTATTTAAATATTACCCAGAATCTCTTCCTGAATAACACAGGCTACGGAATCAACACTAGTGCAGATTACTACGTATTTATCTGGGAAAATTCTTTCTACTTCAACAATGGAAACAATGGAACATATGACCCTGAGCATATTCAGGCTAGAGATGACACTGAATACTTTGGGGATTATTATATAGCGTGGTACAAGGATGGTCGTGGAAACTACTGGGTGGAGTGGACGGAGCCGGATAGGGACGGGGATGGAATCGTAGACGACCCCTACCAGCTAGATGGGAGCAGCGGACATAGTGATAGCTTCCCTCTCGCAGAATCTGATATACCCATTCCTGAATTCTCACCTATGGTGCTTGGAGTGTTGATAGTGATTGCAGCAATTTTGATTCGCAAAAAATCTTAATTTTTATTTCTTTTTTATGTGGAATAATTGGATTTTTTCCCACAACTTATATAGATTAATGGAATGCTCAGAACATCATCGTGCCCTAAGTTTTTTATCCTAATTTTCTTTATTACTCTTATGCTTGGAGAATTTCGCAGAAGGTTAGAAGAGTATGAAGGCTCTCTTATTATAGGTGTGGCTGGTGATTCTGGAAGTGGTAAGAGCACATTTACAAAGAGTATTATAAATTTATTAGGCGAGGATTTAGTTTCATCTTTCTCCCTAGATGACTATCACACAGAGGATAGAGAGACAAGGAAGAAAACTGGGCATGTGCCCTTGGATCCAAAGATAAACAATTTAAAATTAGCTGCAGAACATCTTTGTGCATTGCAAAAGGGTAAGGCCATAATTAAGCCCGTTTATAATCACAAAACTGGAAAATTTGACCCTCCAGAAGTTTTTGAGCCAAAGAAGATTGTCATTGTGGAAGGTTTGCATACCTTATACGATGAGCTCCGCAATTATCTAGATTTGAAAATTTATGTTGACCCTTCTAAAGACATAAAATGGCTATGGAAAATAAAGAGAGATGTTGAAGAAAGGGGCTACAAAAAGGATGATGTGATAAAGGAGATAAGAGAAAGAGAACCATTCTACAAGAGATATATCGATTTTCAAAAGATTTACGCGGACATTGTAATAAAAATTGACGTTTCAAAATTCTCCGAGAAAAATTCATATTTTGTGGAAACTATTCTCAAATCCCTTGATTTCCCATTGAGTGGTATTGAGATGCCCCTAAGCTTATCCTCATTAATTAATACTTCACAAAAACCGATGATGATCTCATACAAAGGTGATTTTTACTATATGAAGAGGGTCTCTCGTATAGCATTTGACGGCTTAATCCCACACGAAGCCATAGATTCTTTAGAGAGAAAAATAATGGAATACACTGGATTTGAAAATTACATACTTGATAGGAGCCAGTATGTTAACGGCACGCAAATTGCCCAGCTTCTAGTAGCTTGGTACTTTGTTGAGATGATGAACAACATATTTCGTGAGATAGAAAATGCAAGAGAAAAAAATATATATTAAAAGTGTAATCGTAAGCCGATATGGAAAAGGAGAAATTACTGCGGGATATTCGCGAATTACTATTTAGGGAGAATTTTGAGATAGGAGAGCCCATACTCAAGAGTATAAGCTTTGATATGATTGCCCGCAGAGATGATTTAATCCTAATTCTTAAAGCTCTAGTTAATATAGATGCTTTAAGAGCTGAAGTGGCCAGAGAGTTAAAAATATTAGGAAAAGAATTGAAGGCAGCGCCTATAATAATAGGAAAAAGAAATGCCATGGGCGAGATAATGGATGATGTTGTATATTCTCGCCATGGCCTGCCCATACTATCTTTTAAAACTTTCAGGAATTTCGTAGTCAATGGAGAATACCCCATGGTTTATGCCTCTCCTGGAGGATTGTATGTAAATATAAACGGATGGCTTCTAAAGAGAATTAGAGAGGCAAGGGGCATATCTTTAGGAGAATTGGCAAAGATAGCAGGAGTGTCAAGAAAATCAATTCAATTATATGAGGAAGGAATGAATGCAACCATAGATAGCGCTCTCCGTCTAGAAGAATATTTGGGTATACCCTTAATTGAACCAATAGACATATTAGATTTAAGGAAATTGAAAGAGGAAAGGTATGAAAATATTGAGAATGTGGATGATATATACCAGAAATTGATGAAAATCGGCTACGATGTATTTCTCACCATAAAATGCCCCTTTGAAGCTTTGAGCAAAGATGAGAGGGATGTGTTTCTAACGGGAATAGGCAACAATGAGAAAAAGTTAAAAGCAAAGGCAATGAATCTCCGCATATTCACAGAGCTCTTGGAGAAAAATGCTTTCATAGTGGTGAACAAAGCAAAGTATGAGGAGATTGACGGAATACCTTTAATTGAAAGAAGCGAGCTTATGGAGATTGAGAGCAAGGAGGAGGTTCGTAAGATAGTCAGGGAAAGGAGTGCCATATGAAGAGAATTTTTAAATTTAACATCGGAGAAAAAGAAGTTCTATTTTTTGGCACAATTAAAGGACTTGTTAGTGAAAGGGAGAAGCTTAAGGAACTTTTTAAGGATTTCAAAGCACAGGTTATGTTTCTAGGTATCTCTCCCGAAGAATTTTCTGGATTGAAAAAATATCTTAAAGAGCCCTTTGAAATTGATCCTGAAGATTATGAAGTTATTTACGCTTTAAAGCTTGAAAAGTATGGAGAAGTTGGCTTGCCTGTACCCACATACCTTGAAGCATTTGCAATATCTAAAAATGATGGAATTGAACTAATACCCATCGATATGCCCGATAATGAATATTCAGACTTGTTTGTAAATACCATTGATTTCTTCCACATAATGCGCTTTAATTTTCGCAAGAGAAAGGTATGGAGGAAAAAATTTGAGGCGAATACTCCAGAAGAATTCGTAATGCTCTGGGATAAGGAGGTAAATAAAATCCCGCAGTATAGGAAAATTGAAAATGAAAGAGAAAAATACATGGGTAGAAAAATAAAAGAATTGCTTGAGGAGAGAACCGAAGAAAGAGTAATGGTGATTATTGAATTAGAACGTCTCTACGGAGTGTTAGATACTTTAAATCTTTTACAAACTACATAGATTTCTGCGCTTTCTCTATTTGATGCCTTTGGTTTATGCACCTTTACCATCTCAAATCTCTCTCTGCATTTTTTAAGATATAAATTGAGCATATCTCCTTGAAACACCTTAACCACAAAATTTCCTCTCTCTCTTAAAACATTTTCCGCTACGAATAAGGCTCTCTCTGCAAGGTCTATGGAGCGTGCATGGTCCCAAGAGCTTATGCCCGAAATTTTAGGTGACATGTCAGAGAGTACAACATCCACATTTTCTGCCTTTTCTTTTATTTTTTTCAGTGTCTCATCGCTGTAAACATCTCCTCTTATGTACTCTACACCTCTCAACTTGACTGGCTTTATATCCACAGCAATTACTCTACCTTCTTCGCCTACAATTTTTAAAGCAACCTGACTCCAGCCACCCGGAGCTGCTCCCAAATCCAAAACAGTATAACCTCTGCGAATAATATAAAATCTATCGTTTATCTGCAATAATTTGAAGGAGGCACGGCTCTTATAGCCGCGTTTTTTCGCCTCCCAGTAGTAATAGTCACGATTTTTCAACTTTCTTCCTCTATAACCTTCTTGTATTCTTCAGCGGTTAGCAAATCATCCAGCTCACTTGGATATGTAATTTCTATCTCTACTAGCCAATTCTTGTAAGGATCTTGATTGAGAAGCTCTGGAGAATTGACAACTTCATCATTCACTGCTACAACCTTACCAGATATGGGAGCGTATACATCGCTTGCAGCCTTCACAGATTCTACAACTCCAAGAGTGTCTCCCTTGGATATTTCCTCACCCACATTGGGGAGTTCTACATAAACTATGTCGTGGAGTTGCTCTTGCGCATGATATGTTATTCCAACTTTTGCTTTATTACCTTCGACCTTTACCCACTCATGGGTTTTTGTGTATTTCAAATCTTCAGGTATCATATTGCTCACCAATTGCCTAAATGCATGAAGGATAAAAAATCTTGCGTTTTATACTCTCATTTAGCAAAGATTCATCAGAATTGTAGTACCTCTATGATTATCTTCTGTTATTTTTCATCTTTTTAAGCAGTAAAAAGATTGCTACACTTCCTACAATTCCGACGGCTATAGCAATATAACCCCAAGGCATAATTTCTTCCTCGGGGATACAAACTTCCACAATATCGCTCTTTTCACTTTTACCAATATCATTCACAGCCGTTACATAATACTCGTATTTTCCGCCTTTTTCAACCGTATCCACATAGGTAGTATTCTTTATCTCTGCAATCTTCACAAAATCTTTTCCATCTTCGCTTCTGTAGATCCTGTAAGAAGTTATGTTGACTCCTCCATTATCAACAGGGCCTTTCCAAGATAGGTAAATTTTTCCTTCCTTTATACTTGCTGATAAATTGTTAGGTGGTAGAGGAGGAGAATATCCATCACTTAAATGCACATCGGAGATATTCGTAGATATTGCTTTCAAAGATATATCCCTAACTTTAAGCATTTGTAACCCTGAAGAATAACTAACTCTCTTCATACTCACACTCATACCCGAATTTTCAAGATTTATCTCCCTTATCTCCATAGAAGAGTTCCTCGGGAATCCTATACCTCCATACTTATTCACATTGAAAATCGCAGGTACGCGCCAAGGACCAAACTCAGGAAGGAAATCCTTGCCGTTGGCAGCAAAATAATATCCGTTATTCGCCTTTGATATTGCTACCCCATAAAAACTCTCCCCAATGTAATAGAGACGCTTCCATTGTATCTCACCTTTTCCCTCTATCTTGAATAAAAGAAGACAAGAAATATTGTGCACATATGTGACATTGCCTGTAAAAGGCACTCTCTCTTCGCGCACAGAAGAGCCAAGAATAACCGCAGCATCATTTATCACAGCCACATTACCTATTTGTTCCTCTTCAGATGTCCCATATCTTCTGGATTCTACAACCCTTCCATCCCCATTTAATTTCAAAAAAAGGATATCACCCTTATTTTCTGGAATTGTTGCAAATACCCAGATTTGATCCTGCATAGATTTAAGGATGATTTTTGTATCGCTAACTATATCCACATATTTTCTGCACCATATTACATCTCCTGAAAAATTTAGCCTAGCGAGGAATAATGAAGTTCCATATCCATTCCTTACCCCTCCTGCCACAATGATACCATTTTGAATAGGCAAGGCGCTTTTGAAGGATGTACTCCCACCCATAGAATAATATTTGCTCCATAGTAAATTGCCCTGAG
>WAKY01000122.1 GCA_015523135.1 Candidatus Aciduliprofundum sp. | reverse complement strand
TTTTTGAAAAATTCAATAAAGCTTCTACGCATACTCTCCACTGAGAATTCTTTATTGAAAATCGGCTCTTTTAAAAATTCATACTCTCCACAGGGTGCCTCTGTGCATGTCTCCCTTGGCACCTTGCTCCAAAAATATGCTCCACATTTTTTACACCTATACCTCTTCCAGCCATTTCTATGAAAGAACTGCAAATCTAACTCCTTTTCAAGCATAGATTTGGCTAATATCCCAACATATTAAAATTTATTCCCCAATACTCTCACAAACTTGCCAGTTCTCTCGTTTGCAAGCTCATAATTATCCACGATAGTTTCTCCTCTCACGATAACGGTATGTGGGAATATGGCGTTAAAGCCCTCGTAGGGAGTCCAGCCGCACTTATAATGCAAGTCCTTAGCCCTTATTTTCCTTATATCACTTAAATTGAATGCAATTAAATCTGCATCATATCCTTCTTCAATCTTTCCCTTTTTTACACCTACGAGCTCAGCAGGCCTTTGCATCAAAATCTCCATAGCCCTGTGTAATGAAATTTTTCCAATCTTCATCAAATACATAAATATTGGTACATAAGTTTCAACCTCGGGTATTCCTGCAGGAGCGGCAGAGAACTCTTGCTCCTTCTCCTCTATTGTGTGAGGAGCATGGTCACTGGCAACTATATCTATTCTCCCATTTACCAATTCTTCCCAGAGTTTTTCAGCCATCCACTTCGCTCTTAGGGGAGGATTTACCTTCCCGTATGTGCCAATGGGCATATCCCTATGCAAGAAAAGATGATGTGGAGTTACCTCACAAGTGAATCCACCAGCTTTGCATATATCAACAGTGTCTATGGAAGATACATGAGCTATGTGGTACTTGCCTCTGCCCAATAATTTTCTTACCGCTCTAACCTCGCAACTTTCTGGTCGAGCTACATCGTGGTCTTTCAAATCCTTGCTATCTTTCCTTATGCATTCATTCAATTCTGCATGCACAGAGATAAACGCATTTTCCACGCTTCTAATCTCCCCTCCTTCCGCATTTGTTGTCTCTCCCATATAGAGCTTGAATGCAGGATTTATTCCCTTGAGGATTTCTGCATTCTCTCCAAGCATAAAATAAAGGGAAAAATCAACATTTGCCTTCGGCGCAACTCTCCTTAGCTTATCTTGAAAAGATGCAATATCTTTTACAGGGGGAGCTGTATTGGGCATGTCCATAACGAAGGTTACACCACCAAATGCTGCGCTTAATGTGCCTGTGTAAAAATCCTCCTTTTCCTCATAGCCCGGCTCACGAAAATGCACATGCAAGTCAATAGCACCAGGAAGAATTAGTCCTTTTATTCTCTTAGCACCACTCAAGCTTTTCTTTATTCTCTTTATTTTACCATCTTCTATCTCTATTGCTCCTTCAATTACCTCGCCCTTATAATAAAATTTGCCCTCAAGATTCAATGTTCTTCCTCCTTATGTTGCCCCTTGGCTTTTCTTCTTCAAATATTTCCGCTGAGAACGCGTAAATTCTCACATCATCGTCAAGCCAGCAATCCATGGACAATCCAGCTTTCCAGCATGTTTGAGATAAAAATTCCTCCACATCCCAGCCCCATTCAACAGGAACTTGTGGTAATAGGAGACCCTTGTAGAAGCCCTTTTCAACTATTAAGCCATGCACACCTATCTTTATTATCTTTAGCAAATCTTTCTTGTTTCTCACTTTCAACTCTTCCGGGGGAGTTAGCAATGAGACTTCAAAAACAACATTATCAATTTCCCTCTTTTGCAGAGGTGGGAAACGGGGGTCTTGAAAAGCTGCAGCTAAGGCAGATTCCACCAACGCCTTTTTCAAAGGATAAACTGGCTCTGGAAATCCTATGCATCCTCGCAGCTCGTGCTCTGGGTATGTTGATATTGTTGTAAAAACTCCACTTTTTTCCTCAAATCTCTTTGGGAACTCTATCTCTGGAACTCTTCTCCTCTCCAAATACTCCTCAACCACTTTTCTTGCAGTTTTAACGGCGAATATACCTTCCTCATCACTATATCTCATCTCACACACCTCTCTTGTTTCCCCATATAATTTTATGTAATTGAGGTAAAACGCGCACATTTAACCGCTCTTCAATAACCTTCTCGGCTAACCATTTCAAGTTTGTTCCTCCAACGGGTTGAAATATTATTTCTTTATCAATTTCATACTCCTCAATTATATTCTTTGCATACTCAAAATCCCTCTCATCCATAATCACAAATTTCACAAAGTCCTTAGGTCCAAGATATTTTAAGTTCTCAAAGCGCATTGCCTTCTCCATCTTTGAAGATGGCGTTTTTATGTCCAAAGATATGATAAGATTATCCTCAGTGGGCAATTTATCAATCAATATTGAGCCATTTGTCTCCACAAGGATTTTATAACCTTTGCGCAAGAGAATATCAATCAATTTATAAACATCCTCTTGGAGCAATGGCTCTCCTCCAGTTATACAAACCCATTCCATTCCACTATCTTCAACCCTCTTGACTATGGAATCTATGGTCATTTCTTCTCCTTCATAAAATGCATACTCTGTATCACACCACTCGCATCTCAAATTGCAGCCTGTGAGGCGAATAAAAAACATTGGTACCCCAATGTATATGCCTTCTCCCTGTATTGATGTGAACATCTCGTTAACTTTCATCTCCAGGCAATATCCTCAATTGCTTAAAGTTTTTTCCATACCCATTAAATATTTAAATTCCATTGTAGGTCTGTGAAATACATAATCTTCATCTCCAAGGACATTTGGCCTGCGATTAACTCCTTCTGCTCATACACAAAATTAAAAAGAGAATATCCTAAGGATATAGTTATTCTCTACTCATCCCTCACGGAAGGAGAATCCCTTGGCAAGAAGATAAAAATTCTTTACGATGCGCTCAACAAGGAGGTAAAAATAGAGAAAATAAAAATTGAGGAAAATGTGGAAAGTGTGAAAAATGCAATAAAAGATATAGTGGATGAGGGAGACATAATAGACATAACTGGAGCAAGGAAGAGCATGATTTTGGCTTTGATGCACCTGGGCAATGTGAAAATAGTGTATTTACGCTTAGCAGATATGAGATTCTCAGAGCGTGCATTTTTGATGCGCCCTATGGCTCTTCAGAAGCTAATGGAGGTGCAGATATGATTATCAGCAAAGATGAACTCTTCATACTTCTCAACGAGTATTATTTAAAGGGGGAAAAGGAAATAACCGTAAGCTATCCATTTTACAACGTATCCCTATTTACCTTAAATCTTGAAAATTTCAAAATTGATAATATCGTGGAAGAGAGGGAATTTTATAAATTCAAAAGAAAATTGAGCGAATTTTTAAGAAGGGATTTGCCCAATTATGGAGATCTTGTTGATTCTTTCATCTCCTCCGGCATAATTGATTTTGAAAATAAAGAGGATATTAATGAAAATTTTGCCCTATTAAAAAAGGCAATTGCTGATAAAACTGTGTATATAAAGCCCATATTTCTAGGGATAGATACAAACATAGCGTATTATCGCATAATTTCTAGAAGGTTTAAAGATAAGTTCAAGTATGTTGTGAGCCAGATTGTCATGGATGAAATAGATGCAAGAATACACACAAAATATTCTGGCAGGATGCTCCACAACCTTGATAATTTTCCATACCACGAGCTTGTAAACGAATTTGCAAATGCAAGTTCCAAAGAGACAAGAAAGGCAAAGAATGCCATGAATGAAATAAATTTTCTATTTGACAAATTGAATGCTTTTAGAACTGGAGAGAGTACCAAAACGAAAGATAAGGAAATTAGAGATAGGGAGATAGCATTGCAGTACAGCAATTTTGCCAAAGAGGTAGGTGCAGAGATAGTTTTGCTAACAGCAGATAAAGATATGAGCTTTCATGCTCAAGCTCAGGGAATTAGCTCTATATATTTCAAATTACCACACAGAATTTATCCAATCAATATAGATCCTATGCGCATTCCCTATTTGATTTATGATCTTGTTGTGAATTTTGGGGCTATTAGAATAAACAATACTATCATTTTAAGTGAGTGGCGGGGAAAGGATGTTGAAAATTATTTAAATGAAAATCTGAAAATTTATAATGTAGATGTTGATTTGGTAAAAGATTTGAATATTTGCAGGAGGCTCAAGAATGAATTATAGAGAAATAAGAGCAAGATTAATTGCCTCTTACGGAAATTTTGTATTCTTTCCATCGGATCCCGAAGTGCCTAAGATAATAAGCACAAAAGCATTTACACATCTTGTTTTGGGAGAAGACATAGTAGTGTATGCTCAGAAAGCAATGGAAGAAGAGTTGGAGGAAGAGCTTGAGGAGGATTATGAGGTAGTTTATGAATTTCCAAGTCTGAGAGGGGAACATTTTGTTAGCCCTTACACAAATATGGGAAATATAGATTTTAAATTCAAAAATGGGCTAGAGATTTTGAAGAAGGCAATGAGAAAGCCCTTTGAGGAGGAAATTGAAATAATTAAAGATTTAAATGAAAGAGTTAATAAAGCCCTTGGAGAATTCTGGAATGAGCTAAGCATTGGAATGAAAGAGAGAGAAGCTAAATCAATTTTAGATTGCAAATTGATAAAAGAAGGAATTGAGGGTTTTGCCTATCCAACGTTAGTTGTGAGCGGAAAGAGAAGTAAGTATTTATTTCCAAAAAGCTCAGAAAAGAGAATAGAGAAAGGAGAGATAATCTATATAGATTCTTCACCCCAAATTAACGGATACTCTTTGAATTTCTCAAGAGTTATATTTACTGAGGAGAAAAAAGAATGGGTAGATGCCTTGGAAAGAATAAATAAAATGTATTCGCATTTATCCACAATGATTATGCCCGGCATTAATTGCAATTTTTTGGACGAGCAGATAAGAAAAATTGGATATTTTCCACATTATAGCGTTATGCCATCAGGGGGATTCTACATGCCATATGCTCCTGGAGATTGTATACTTGAAGAGAATATGCTTATGAGCATTGTACCATCAATATACTTGGATGATGGCTTGATAAGGGTAAAGAGAAATGCAATTGTAAAAAAAGAAAAACCTATATTTTTGGTTTAGGTTTCTTTATTATCTTCTTTTTCCAGTCCCCTTTGAAATAGAATATAGCTCCTATACCTGCAGAGACCATATTTGATATGGCCATTGCAAACCATACTCCAACTGCATTCATTCCAATAATTAATGCAAAGTATATTGCAAGGGGTATACGAAGTAGCCAAAGCCTTGTTATGCTTAGAATCATGCTTTGAAATGTGTGCCCGGAGCCATTAAGCAGAGAATTTTCTACCCTAAATAACCCAAAATATGGTATGCCTATGAGTATTATTGATAAAAATGTTTTAGCTCCATTTATAACTTCAGGATTATTTGGTATGAAGAATCTAACAATTGGATCTCTAAAGATATAGATTAGACCTGAGGCAGCAAGGAGCATGTAAAACATAAGAAACATACCTTTCTGAGCAATTTCAACGCTCCTCTTAACATCATCCGCTCCCAGTGCTTGTCCAAGCATTATGGTTAGAGAAGCTGCAAGTCCATTTACAATCACAAACATAATATTTACAATTCTATTTCCCACACCATATGAAGCTATGGCTAACACCTGATCAGGAAGCTGGGCAAGAATACTCTGAATGACAACAAAGCCAAATGCCATGCCACTCATACTTGCACTTGAAGGTAGTCCTATCCGAAGAATAAACTTTATACTCTCCCACTTAGGCTTAAAATCCTTTACCTTTGGTTTTAATCTTAATCTTCCCCTTAAAAGTAGTGAAAGAAGCCATACCGCAGCTATTATTCTTGCAATAACTGTGGCTGTGGCAGCCCCGAAAACACCCATATTGGGCAGCCCAAACCATCCAAATATCAAAACTGGGTCTAAAACCATGTTAATAAGAACAGAAACAGCACTTATTACTAAAGGCGTAACAGTATCTCCCTCTGCCGATATAACAGAACCTCCACCCATAACTATAAACATAAATGGCAGTCCAAGGAATATTATTGAGCCGTAAGTAGCCGCGGTGCTCAACAATTCTCCCTTTGCACCTATTATCTCAAATATGGGATATGAAAAAATGAATCCAAAAGCAGCCATAATGGAAGAAATTATTATGACTACACTAAAAATCTGCCCAGTATAATGATTCGCTTTATCTCTCTCATCCGCCCCTATATACTGAGAGATTATAGGTATGCCCCCGCTTCCAAGCCCCCCAGCAAAGGAGATAAAAAAGAATACTACCGGCCAAGTAAAGTTTATGGCTGCAACAGCTATCTTTGCCTCCTCAGTAGGTAATCTTCCAAGCCAAAACATATCAGTTAAGTTATAAAGAGTCTGAAGCAAGCTACTAACCATCATAGGCCAACCTAAGAGAAACATAGTCTTGATTACCCCCCCACTTAAAATCTCCTCTCTACTCAATCTCAAAGAGCGCTTCTTACTCTGAGCTTCTCTCTGTGGCACCACATTTTCTTAAAAATCTACAACATATTTTAAATTTTGCATGAATATGCAATTAAAGTACTATATTTATCTTCTTTCCGCATCTATCGCATCTTCCATCCTTTGTTAATCCCTTAATTTTTGTATTGTAATAAATCCTCTCTATGAGCAAATTTCCACAGTTTGGGCAGTATGTGCTCTCGTACTCTGGCTCCCAAGTATTGCCCAAATACACATAATCTAATCCAACATCTTTTGCAATCTTATACGCATTATGCATAGTTTTTAATGGTGTAGGCGGCTTATCTGTTAACTTGTACATTGGGAAAAACCTCGAAAAATGAACTGGAATTTCAGAGCTCAAATTATAAACCCACTCTGCAAATTTTCTTATTTCATCTTGGCTATCGTTCAAGGTTGGGATAATTAAGTAAGTCAATTCAATATGTATTCCCATCTTGTATGCCCTTTCTACAGTATCAAGCACAGGTTGTAATCTTGCTCCTGTTATTTTCCTATAAAATTCGTCGGTAAAGGCCTTAACATCTATATTCATGGCATCCAAATACTGCCCTATTTCTCTAAGGGGTTCCTCGTTAATGTACCCATTTGTAACATAAACCGTGTACAATCCTTCCTTTTTTGCCATCTTTGAAACATCCAAAGTGAACTCATGCCATATGGTTGGCTCATTGTAAGTCCAAGCTATACCCTCATAATTTCTTGCAATCTCCATAACTTCCTCGGGGCTCATCTCCTTCAAATATGGAAACTCCATACCCACTTGGCTTATCTCCCAATTTTGACAATGCTTACAGTGCATATTACAGCTAACTGTGGATAGGGATAAAACCTCAGATTTTGGCTTAAAATGAAAAAGTGGCTTTTTCTCAATTGGATCTACAGCAATTGATGATACAGAGCCGTAATTTAAGGCGTATAATTTGCCCCCTATGTTCTTTCTGACCCTACATACTCCAGTTTGTCCTTCTTTAAGCACACATCTATGGGGACATAGCTCGCATCTAACCTTGTTATCTTCCAACTTTGTCCAATGCTTTGCTAAAGTGAGCATATCCTTCACCCTCTATTCTCTTTCCATTCTTCCATATCCCTATATTATCATCCACAACTCCTATTTCCTTGCCAAGAATTTTTCGGGAAGATG
The DNA here is from genome assembly GCA_015523135.1 of Candidatus Aciduliprofundum sp. GTDB lineage: Archaea > Thermoplasmatota > Thermoplasmata > Thermoplasmatales > Aciduliprofundaceae > Aciduliprofundum. Next base: position 3,932 of record WAKY01000122.1, on the reverse strand, counting down.
TGTAAACGAGCTCATACTCTCCTCCAAAGCCTGTGGCTAAATACTCTAAGGGAATTCCATAATCTTCTGAAACCTCATATGCAAGCTTGTGAATAGGCAAGGAATCAAACTCAATATTCAAACCATAATTATCCTTTTTCATAAAAGCTACTGCAGAAGCAAGGCCATCAGATAGATCCATACAAGCCCTTGCTATTTTTGATATTTCTCTTCCTTCCCTTATGCGTGGATAGACATCTAAAATGTAATCTGCTCCTTCTTCAATTCCATTTCTCCAGAGAAAGTAACCAGCAGCCTGCTTTCCTAGCTCTCCTGTAACATAAACTACTTCTCCCATATTTACGGCATTCCTCAGCATAATCCTATCTTTCTCAACATTTCCAATGGCTATCCCTGAAAATCCGATTATGCAGGACTCTTTTAAATCCCCTCCCCTATAGGGCACTTTAAATTCATTTAGAATCTTAAGCATTCCCTTGATGAATTCTTCCAAAAACTCTAAATCCATACTCTTGGGAAAAAACATAGAAGCCATAAAAATTTCTGGCTCTCCTCCCATAGCAGCTATATCGCTCAAATTAATTGTCGCAAAGAATCTCCCCACCTTTCTTGCATCCCAATCCTCAATGAAATGTGTGCCCTCCCCTATGAAATCCGTGGTGATAAGCTGGTAATAATCGCCTTTATCTAAATAAACGCAATCATCGTAATTCTCTTTCTTGCCCACTATTTCCCAAATCTTGTCAATTATCTCTCTCTCGCCTAAGGAGCTCAGCTTCATCGCTCATATAATGCGTTATCCATTAATATTTCTTTCCAGAGTAAGTTTTTTACCCTACACATCATTATGGCTCTGTGAATTGCATAAAAATTCATACTGTTAAAGATTCACGCTTAGATGGCTCTGGGCTAGATGCTTTCTTGGATAATTTTGAAGGAAATGTCCTTTACATAATTGACGTTGATTCTTACAACAAGAGAGAGATGAACTTGAAAACTTACGATGAGCTATCAGGACTTTTTGAGCTCTGGATTGATGCAGCTCCAAGAAGGTACTACGATGTTATGGACATACTTGTTATAGGAGGAAATAAGGCAATTATCGATTCAAATTTTATGAGAGATAAAGATATAGAGAAAATTTTAGAGCTTACGGATAATGTCATACTCAAATCTTACGATAAGAGGAGAATAGAAAATTTTATAATGTTTGGAGGAAAAGAGATAATAACTTCAAAAAATCTTGCAGATTATGTTAATACAAGAACACACATTATAAAAGGAGGTGAGCTGTGCCTATGGAGAGATTAAAGCAAATAATTGCATATATGGTTAAAAAAAGAGGGAAAAAATTGAGAGAGGAGGACTTTGTTAATATCCTATCTTACGATAAAAAATGGATTCCCCCTGCGTCTTCTCGTGCTCTATTCAAAGTTATGTTAGATGCAAACCTTCTCAAAAAAAATGGAGATTACTACGAGCCAAATTTTGAAATAAAAGGACTTGTTCTTCCTTTAGATTTCAGCGTTAGCGAGGAAGATGTAAGCAAATATTTCAAAAAGGAGGATGTTTTAACGAGGATAATAGATTATCTAACTGAAAAAAGAGGAATAGAGAGAAGAGAGATTTTGATGGATATAAACTCAATAAAGAATGAGATGAAGTACATAACAGTTGAAGTGGCAGCCCTTATATATTGCAAAGAAAAAGAGATTGATTGTTCCCAATTCTACAAGGATGTGGAAGAAAAGATAAAATCATAGCTGCGATGCTTTCTCCGTGTACTTCATTGCCTCTTCCACATTACCCATTTCCATTGCTATATCTCCCGCAAGCTCGTACGCTCTTCTCTTTAGCTCTTTATCATCAATATTTTCCAAAATTGCTAATTCTTTCTTTAAGAAGTAAAATGCCTCTTCAATATAATCATCTTCAAGGTAGTACATAGCTAAGGAATGCAAAGTATCCACTTGCCCTTTCAAATGGCCTTCCTTCTCAAATAGGTCCAGAGCCCTGTAAAGGTAATCCAACTGCCTCATATCATCGTAAAGCATAGCTCTATTTGAATAAACTGCTCCAAGGGCAATGTTATCTCTCAATATTTTGAATATTTTCTCCGCTTCCTCATAATTTTCCTCCGCTTCATCTCTCATCCCTATGAAATAATGGAGAAGCCCAAGATTACTGAGCAATATGCCCCTTTTCTTCTTATCATCCTCCTCTTCCAATTTTGATTTTATATTTTCAATATCTTCCTTTATTCTCTCAACAAAGCGATTTACCTCATCTATATTATTTTGCACCTTCTTATTCTCTTCTCCTTCCGAGTTCTCAAGAGCTATGTTGAAATAATTTAGAGCTTCATTAGGATAATGGAGAAAGTATAAACAAAGGCCAGCAAGATTAGCATTGTATGCTCTTTCATCATCTGTTGTGGCATTATCTAAATTCTCTAAAAATAACTCTAAAGCTCGCCTATAATTCTCCCTGTTGAAGTACTTGAGTGCATCGTTCATAGGCATGCCATGAAAACTTAAATTTAATACTTTCCCAAATACCTACGCAACGAATATACAACGCTCAAAACATTTGATCCCAAAATCAGATCATCGGGTAGATTAAAAAGAAAATAATCCAGCTCATCCCACGGGATTTTTAGAATCTCAATTTCCTCTGTAGGCTCTAAATTCTGCGCATCCCTGTAAACAACATTTGGTGCATAGAAATAGTAGGACAACATTCTTGTCAAGCCCTGGCATATCACTCCCTTGAAAAGATAAATTAGCTCTTTGGCTTCGTATCCTGTTTCTTCGAGTAATTCTCTCCTTGCGCATTCCTCAGGGGACTCATCATCTACCAAGCCAGCTGGAAGCTCTATCACATACTTTCTAACAGGTACCCTGTAATGTTTCTCTAAAAGCACTTCATTATCCTTCGTAACTGCAATTACCACCGCTGTCTCTGTATGACCTCCCATATCTACGCTTTCCCATATTCCTCTATCCGTATACTCCCTTTTCAACTTCAAAAACTTGCCTTGGCAGATTATCTCACTTTTCTCAACATTCATTTTCTTTCCCTTAGCTCTTCAAGTATCTCTTTGGCTCGATCTACCCTAACTTTCTTCTCCTTAACCAATAACTCCGCGACTTTATTTATTTCATCTCCCTTGGCTCCCGCCATAACTGCTATATTCCTTGCGTGTAAGCTCATATGCCCCCTCTGTATTCCCTCGGTGGCAAGGGCTCTCAATGCTGCAAAGTTCTGAGCCAAGCCTACTGCCGCTAAAATTTCTCCAAATTCCTTTGCAGTTTTTACTCCTAGAATTTTTCTAGCAATCTTTGCCTTTGGATGAGTACTTGTTGCACCTCCTATTATCCCAACTGCCATTGGAAGCTCTATGCTTCCAACTAAATTACCCTCTTCATCCTCCTCATAATGAGTTAAAGAAGTGTACCAGCCATCCATTGCAGCGAATGCATGGGCCCCTGCCTCCACAGCACGCCAGTCATTGCTAGTCGCAATGAGAACTGCATCAATACCATTCATTATACCTTTATTATGGGTTGCTGCCCTGAAAGGATCCACTCTCGCAAATTCATAAGCGTAGAGTATGCCCCTTACAGTATCCTCTCCTATTACCTCTTTCTTCCAGACAGCACGGGCTCTAGCAAGGCGATATATGGCTAGGTTGCTCAATATGCGAAGATAAACTTTGCCTCCTGTAATATCCTCTATGTACGGTGCCAATGCCTCAGCCATGCTATTTACAGCATTTGCACCCATGGCATCACGAACATCCACATGCAAATGTATGATTAGCATTGGTCCCATATTACTATCTATCACCCTTGCCTTTATGTCTCTGCATCCTCCTCCCACTTTTATCAACACAGGGTCCTGCTCATTTGCAATGCGCATTAATTCCTCTT
>WAKY01000121.1 GCA_015523135.1 Candidatus Aciduliprofundum sp. | reverse complement strand
TTCTCTTAATTCTCGGAGTATCCACAGTTATTGGAACTTTCATAGGGGGATTCTTGGGAGATTATTTTGAAAGAAAGATGCGCGGAGGTAGAGCGATTCTAGTTGGTGTATCTATATTCATTGGATTTGTAGCCGTACTATTCTTAATTCTGTATCCATTGCCCTCAAATCCATCAATTAGAGATTGGATAATGCTTACCCTGTATGGTATATTTATTCTTCAATTTGTATCTATAGCCTCTCCAAATGTGCCTGCAATAATCTCACAGGTCAATCCTCCAGAGGATCGCGGTACAGTATTTGGTGTATTTTACATTTTAAACAGCACTGGAAGCGCAATAGGACCTGTGCTTGGGGGAATAATGATTAACACATTTGAATGGATGGGAATATCCAAAGCTCTGGCGTACCAATATTCACTCATAATCGGAGCACTATTCTGGATACCCTGCGGGCTCACATGGATTTGGATAAAAAGAACTTATCCAAGAGATGTGGAAGCATTGCAAAGTTTGCTTGAGAAGAGAAAGGAAAATATGTTGAAAAATGCTTAATTAGTGCTCTCCATATTTTTCTAAAATTTCATCTTTTATTTCCTTTTCCTTGCTTATCTCTCCATAAACATGGGCACTTTTCCTCGGCTTTCTTTGAAAATTCTTGTAATTTATCTCCACCAATCCAAACCTTGGTGCAAAGCCTTTGTCCCACTCAAAATTATCAATAAAGGACCAGTAAAAATAGCCCTTTACATCATACCCATCCTTAATCGTCCTATGCAAGTATTGCAAATGTTGAACTATAAAAGATATTCTCCACTCATCATCTCCCGTTGCTATTCCATTCTCAGTTATGTAAATTGGCTTTTTGTACCTGTAAACTTTCTCAACTGCCTTGTATATACCCTCTGGATATACACTCCAGCCCATATCCGTCCTTTTTTCCCCCATTTTTGCAGGCCTAGCATCCAAAAAGAATTTAAGTGGATTGTAGCTATGCCTTACTTGGTAAGCCGTATAATAATTCACTCCTATAAAATCAGCATCGCTCTCTGGAACTTCATATTTTCCAATTATTCCCTCATAAATTCCATCCCATATAGCATCTAAGAAATTAAAATTGAACATATTATCAGCCTTCCTGGCCGCTTTTAGATCATCATTTTTCTGGCTTGCAGCTAAGAAAATTGGTATATTCTTCACTATTCCAACCTTATGCTCTTTATGCAGAATTTCGTAGGCAATTGAATGAGCTTTAAGAATATTGGCTGCAACTCTGCTAGCAACTCTCGGCGATTTCTTAAATGGAGGCCATTCTCCACTTAAATAACCTGCCACAACATAAACCATGGGCTCATTAAAAGTGGCAATTAATTTAACATCAAGAATATTCTCCAAGGCCTTCACATACTCTTCCCAATACCTCAAATTCTCCTCCTTCGCAAATCCACCCTTTTCCAAAAACCAAAAGGGCAGGGTGAAATGATGCAAGGTTACCACTGGAATTATCCCTTTTTCATTTAGCAAATTTATGATCTCTTGATACCTCTGCAAAGCATTCTTATCAATCTTGCCCTCTTTGGAAAATATTCTTGCCCATTCAATAGAGAATCTGTATGCGTTGTAGCCCAAAGAGTGCATTAATTCAATATCTTGCCTGTAAAGGTTCCAATGATTGCATGCCTTGCCTGATTTAAACGGCAATTTTCCTATACTCTCATAATGCCACCAGTCGCTATTTACATTATCTCCTTCAATTTGGTGCGCTGCCGTTGCAGTTCCAAAAATGAAATTTGGAGGAAATTTTAGCATAAAAATGAATGAGCAAAGAAGTATAAAAAGATACTCAAAGCAATCCTTTCTCTGCTATGAGTGCAGCTCCAAGGGCCCCTGAATACTCGCTCTTAGCCCTCTCAAAAATTATATCATCCACATCTATGAAGCTTAAAAGCTCTGCAAGTTCTTCCTTCATAGATTGCACAAATAATTCATAAGCCTTTGAAATACCTCCTCCAATTATTACAATTTCAGGGTCTAGTAATTGGATAG
>WAKY01000120.1 GCA_015523135.1 Candidatus Aciduliprofundum sp. | reverse complement strand
TGTGTGATAGCCCAATTTGTCATGTATCCACCATAGCTTATTCCCGTTATTCCCAATCTCTCCTCATCTACATTTTCATTCTCTATCACCCACTCTAATCCTGCAAGAATATCTTGGAAATCCTCTAAACCTGTGCGATTAAGAACTTCTAGGGCAAATTCTTCCGAGTATCCTGTAGAGCCACGGGGATTTGTGAAAATCACATAGAACCCCATATCTGCCATAAGTTGAGCTGTATAATGGAAATAATGGCCGTACATTCCCTTTGGTCCTCCATGCACGAATAAAATAGCTGGTAATTTTCTCTTTCCTGCGCCCCTTGGCTTTATGTACCATCCATCAAGCTCTTTTCCATCAAAGCTCTTATATTTGAAATGAATATGCTTCCTTGGCTTTAATTTCTTCAAAATCTCAGAATTGTACGAGGTTAATTTCTTCAATTTCCCATCAAACATGTACAGCTCTCCCAAAGATGTATCATTCATCATCAAAAATGCAATTTTTCCATTAGAGCTCACTGCAAAAGAGTAAACATAGGAATCATTCCCCGCAATTCTAATTTTATTTCCATTTTCAAATTTCTCAAGAGCTACGCTTCCAGCATCAGCAGTGAGGGCATAAACATTGCCCTTAGCATCTAATTTGCCTGCAAAATTCTCCAAGCCGTAAGAGTTGCTTATCTCCTTCAATTCTTTTCCATCGTATATCATCAAGTATCTATGCTCAGAAATATACTTCATTTCCTTCTTTCCCATCATAAGAATTACTTTATCATTGGAATCAATTGGATAGAAGGGCACATTCTCAAAAATCTTCCTTTTCTTTCCCCCATAGGCAACGATATCAAAAGATTTGAATGGATTCTTTCTACGAGCGATAGTGTATATTATTTCATCCCTATGCCACAGAGCATTCTCCACATACTTATCTTCAAATTCTTCTATAACCGTTTCTCCCTCAGTGTCGTAAATTTGAATTACATTTTTCTCTCCATCCCTAAACCCTTTTCCATTGAACCATACAGGCACAGAATCATCGTAATATAAATCTTCATCCTCCAGCTTCTTTGAGTACAAAATTAGGATTTTTCTAGAATCGCTATGCCAATCCATACCAATTATATTCTTTGCCTCTATCAATCTCTTGGATGTCATACTCTCAAGTTCCAGTAGATACAAATCGCTCTTCTTTTTCTCTTCATCCACGCGCAAATAGAGCATCTTCCTGCCATCTGGAGAGAATTTGGGCATTGAGGCATCTTCCACATACCTTCTCTTTCCACTTGCAAGCTCCTCTATTACTATGGTATTTTCATATTTGTTATCCTTCATATTTGCCTTGCGGAGAACATAGGCAACCAAAGAGCCATCGCCAGTTATATCTACATCTTGAAGGTAGGAGAATTTTGTAAATGTATCTTCTTTCCATCTCATAAGCTCACCAATAAGGGTATAGCAAAGGAGATAATTATTATTTGCGTCAAGATTCAAAAGTTAAAAATTACATACATAACTTTTCGCAAATTTTGCGGCTCTTTCTCCTTCCTTTACTGCCTCTTCCACACTCTCATCTGGATGCAGTGCTGCTCCTGCTATGAATACTCCTTTTACATTTGTTTCTAAATTCTCATCTACCTTTACAATTCCATCATTCTCTTGCACCCCTAATTTCTTTAGAAGTTTTATTCTTGGAACGCAGGGAGTAGAGAGAATAACTGAATCACACTTAATCTCAATTTTTTCCTCTCCTTCCATTTTTCCAATTATCACCTTCTCAACTCTATTTTTACCGTGAATCTCTAGAATTTTATATCCATTGTACACCTTTACACCATCAATTTTAGAATTTCTTCCTTTAGAATCAATAATTGCCTTAATCTTTGCTCCTGAATTAAGAATTTTATTAGAGATATCAATACCACCGTAATTCCCTATAACAATTTCTTTCCCCGGTAAGATTCTGTGTTCAATAATTTTAATAGCTTCCCTCGCGGTATATATGCCTGCAACTCTATCTCCCAAGATTCCAAGTTCAAATCTATGTTTCTCTCTTGCACCTGCTGCATAAATTATGCTCTTTGTTTCTAACTCAAAAATGCCATCTGGAGAGACATAGAGAACATTCTTTTTGGCGCCTTTTTTAGAAATTTCCAAAGCGGTTGAGGATAAAGCATAAGAGATTCCCAATTTTTCAATTTTTTCTCTCATAACTCTCACAAATTCTTTCGGCGAAATTTTTTCCCCTTCATACTCTATAAAATCCTGAAAAACGATATTTCCACCAAAATTTTCTTTATCCTCAATTAAGAATACTTTCATTCCAAGCTCTTTAGCTTTGATGGTAGCGCTCATCCCTGCTGGTCCCTCTCCAATTATAACAACATCATACATTCAATCACCCCCTATTTCATATCCTATCTCTGTGCCCTTACCCTTTAATGTAACTCGAGAGATTGGAACATCATATTTCCTTGCAAGAATTTCAACAATTCTAATTCTACAGGACACTCCTTGGCATGTGCCCGTTGTAGCTTTAGTTCTAAACTTTATTGAATCTACACTTGGAACTTTTACTCCAATTTTCTTCATTCTCCCTATAGCTTCAAGAATATCTCCCTCGCTAACCTTACTGCATTTGCATACAATTCTTCCATAATCACTATTTTCCCTTATTTTCTCCCTTATCTGCTCAGGAGAGAGCATGAAGAAATGAGTTATCTCTTTCCTATACGGCTCCCATTTATTCTTCTTTTTCAATTTAATTCCCAAATCTCTTTCAATTATTTCTTTTACTTCCATAGCAATTGCAGGTGCAGCCGTTAACCCTGGAGAGCGTATGCCTGCAACATTTATGAATCCATAAATTTCCTCCGCTTTTATTATAAAATCCGCCTTCTTGGTCTCCGGCCTCAATCCTGCAAAAGTTCTTATTACTTTGCTTCTAGGCGGTAATTTGGGCCATATAAGCTTGGCTTTGTTCCATACCTCTTCAAGCCCCTCTTTTGTGTTTGAAAAATCTTCCTTATCATCTTGGTCCCTTGCATTTGGGCCTATCATAAGATGCCCAGAAACTTCAGTTGTTACAACAACACCTTTGCTCTTCTTGGTAGGCGCTGGAAATAGAACATGCCTCGGTTTTGGTCCTGCATTCTCATCGAAGAGCCAGTACTCCCCCTTGCGTGGAAAAATTTGAAAGTAATCCAAACCGGCCATTCTGGATATTTCATCAGCATACAAACCAGCTGCGTTAATTATTATATCTCCTTCAATAAAACCATTGGGAACTTTTACACCTTTAACCTCTCCATTTTCAACTTTTATCTCTTCTACGGGAGAATCAAAAACTATTTTCACTCCATTATCAACAGCATTCTCTGCTAGGGCAATAACTGCCGGAATTGGTGCTATTTGCCCAACACTGGGAACCCATAGGGCTCCTTGAGAATCAGGAGATAAATCTGGCTCCATTCCTAAAAGCTCTTCCTTGGATATTATTCTCATACCCTTAACTCCATTTCTCTCCCCTCTTCTTAGAAGAATTTCAAGCTCTTTCATCTCTTCATCATTCCTAGCAATTAATAAAGCTCCATTCCACACGGAATGAATTTGAAGCTCTTTAACCCACTTTCGCCATATCTCATTCCCCCTAACACAAAGTTTAGCTCTAACTGGGTATAAATCAGGGTCATCATCATAACCCCCATGAATTAGGGCAGTATTTGCCTTGCTTACACCCCAACCAACATCCGATTTTCTCTCCACCACAATTATCTTCAAATTTTCATACTTGCTTAACTCTCTCGCTATACTCATCCCTGAGATTCCCGCGCCTATTATTATAACC
>WAKY01000119.1 GCA_015523135.1 Candidatus Aciduliprofundum sp. | reverse complement strand
TTGAGCCAAGGCCATTGTAAATGTTGTGATCTTCCACAGTCATTATCGCACCTGTCTCTCTAGCCGCCTTGACAATTATGTCCTTATCAATTGGCTTTATGGTGCTCATATTGATTACTCGAATATCATAACCTTCTTTTTTCAATATTTCCGCTGCAAGAAGAGAGTAAGATACCTCAATTCCCGTGGCAATTATAGTTGCATCTGAGCCATCTCGCATAACTCTTCCCTTGCCAAATACAAACTCATCCTCGGTAAGATTGGGCAAAGCAGTTCTTGTCAATCTAACATAAAATGGTCCTTTTTCCGAAGCAACATATCTTATCACATTGCGCACTTCATTTGAGTCAACGGGCACTATAACACGCATGTTTGGCAAGCCGCACATAAGTCCAATATCCTCAATCATCTGGTGGCTCGCCCCATCTTCGCCCACAGTAATGCCTCCATGCGTGGCCACAATTTTCACATTCAATTTGGGATATGCAATACTTTGCCTAACCTGATCATATGCTCTGCCCGTAGCGAATACAGCAAAGGAGGACGCAAACACCGTTTTTCCACTTCTGGCAAGGCCAGCAGCAATGCCCATCATATTCTGCTCTTGGAGCCCAACATTGAAAAACCTATCTGGATACTCTTTGCCAAACATTGCTGTCTTTGTAGATGTGCTCAAATCAGCATCTAAAACAACAATGTCATCTCTCTCCTTTCCTAGCTCAACGAGAGTTTCCCCATACGCTTTCCTTGGAGATTCGTATTTCCAATTCATATTCTTCGCCTCTTTTCCTCAAGTTCTTTTAGAGCTTGCATATATTCTTCCTCACTCTGGGGCGGCTTGCCATGATATTTTGCTGTGTTCTCCATATAACTCACACCCTTACCCTTTACAGTGTGGGCAATTATAACTGTTGGTTTTCCCTGCGTCTTCTTTGCTTCATCCAAAGCACGGAGGATTTGCACAATATCATGTCCATTTATGCTCAGCACTCTCCAGCCGAAAGCTGTCCATTTCTCCTCCAGAGGATCTAATTCAACCATCTTATCTGTGAAATCGTCCAGTTGTATCTTATTTCTATCCACTATTGCTATTAAATTATCCAATTTTCTCGTAGCTGCAGTCATTGCCGCTTCCCAGATATTTCCCTCCTCAATCTCCCCATCTCCTAGCAAGCATAAACCCTATAATCCTTATTATCTAATTTGGCAGCTATGGCCATTCCTATGGCTGCACTCAATCCTTGGCCAAGAGAGCCCGTGCACATATCAACTCCGGGCACAATTAACGAAGGATGACCTTGCAAGAAAGATTCTACCTTGCGAAATTTCATAAGCTCCTCTAAGGGAAAAAATCCACGCATTGCAAGGGCCGCGTAGTAAGCGGGAGAGGCATGACCTTTGCTTAGAATGAATCTATCCCGCTCAGACCATTCAGGGTTCTTAGGATCTATCCGCAATTCATGAAAATACAGAACTGCCAAGACGTCCGCGGCGCTAAGTGCACCACCAGGATGCCCAGATTGTGCAGCATACACCATCTTTATAACCCATGTACGTATTTCATTGGCTTTCAGCTTTAACTCTCTCACCAAATCATCGGATATTTCTACCATATGGGAAGGGTATTTCACCTCCTTTAATTATAATTTTCGCTAAGGTGGCACGAATCTCCTCAATCTTCTTAGCATTTCTAGTTTTTCTTTCTTTCCAATATTTGCCTCTTCAATGCTGAGCTGCAAAATTTTTATGCTTTTATCATAGGCCCTGCGATCCACGGGCTTGGGAACTCCATCCTTGCCACCAAGAGCGAAGGAATATTTAACAGGGTCTTTCCAAGAAATTTCCGTGCCATATATTATCTCGGCTATGTACGCAAGGGCACGAACTGTGGATGGGCCTATTCCCTTTATTCCTATTAACTCCTCATAATTTCTTGGCTGAATTTCATAAGCTTTGAATAAAGCATTCCAATTTATTGTCCATGGCATTGTTAGGGTTTTCATACCTGTAAAATCGTCCAAAGTTCTCTGCTTTGAGTCTTTTACCTCTGCTATCATATTTTTAACCTTTTGCGGATTATCATTTACAATATCCACGGATACTTTTCTTGCCTCCTCGCTTTTCTTCGCGCTCATATCCAGCACTTTTTTCTCCAAGGCATCTGAGATTATGCCACTTCTCGGCTCATTTACAAAATTCTTTATCCCGTAGAGCCAATGGTATCTTCTTGCATATCTATTCTTCTCATTCATACCCTGCTGGATAATCACCCATCTTCCATGCTCATCTATTACCATTGTGTGGTGGTATAGCTGATATCCATCCTGAAGCACGGTATTATCAACTTTTGCAGCCATCTTGCTTGCATACTTCAACCCTTCAATTCTTTGAGTGGATAGGCTAAATTCCTCGCTTATTTTTTCTATTTCCTCTGGAGTTTTTCTAGATGTGCCTCCTTTGCCTCCCACTACAACAATCCCATCCTCTGGCTTAAGAGCTTGCTTTAAGGCGCCCATGGTTACCGTTGTGGTACCTGAAGAGTGCCAGTCAAAGCCTATCACACAGGAAAAGGCCTGAAACCAGTAGGGATCGGATAATCTTTTTAGCACTTCCTCAGTTCCATATTCCATCTCTATAATTTTTATAATCTCACTTGAAAGAGGAACCATCCTCTTAAATAACCACCTTGGCGCGTGCCCGGGATGTAATGGTAAATTGGCTATGCCACTTCTCTCCATTTTCCCTTACACCAGAACTATTCCATTCTTGTCCACATTATACCTAAAAATACCAACCTTCTCGGGATGATTGCGTACCTTCTTCACTATGAGATATTTTTCAAATCCGTTCTCTATCCTTCTCATCTCTAACTCCAGAATTATATCCACAATCTCCTCAATCCCGCTTTGCGAAGTGGTATCGTAAACATTGTTGAGCATAGTTATAAGGGCTACACCTCCATAATATTGAGCGTGCGCCTTTATAGTTCTAAGTGCAGATATTACTTTTGCCCTATCGTAGTTGTTCATGAAGAAATCAAGTGAATCTATAACTATCCTAAATGGGGGCTTTAATTTTGAAATCTCGTATGTAACCTTCGTTAGAAAGTTAATCTCTTTCTCCTCCTTCTTTCTCGCTGGCTGGAATATTTCATTAATGGGTATTCCCTCTTCCCTGTATCTACTTATTATCAACTCTTTCTCCAGAACCTTTTGGTAATATTCAACCCCTATATTCACAATTTTTATATTTGTATCCCATCCAAAATCCTTCATAGTTGCAATTATATCCTCATCTCTCTCAATAGTGGTAAAGTATATTACATTCTCCTTGCCCACGCCAGCGGCTGCAAATTGCTTTGCAAAGAGCTCAGTGCCTGAGCCGGGAGATCCGTAAAGGAGGATAGTATAACCCTTTGGAATACCATTCATAAGAGCTTTGTCAAGGGTTTCTATACCCAGTGTTGCATATCCCTTCATTTCTTCTCCCCTCCCGCATCGTAGGCATCATCGCATACGAGATTTAGCATATTTATCATCTCTTCGCTATTCTGCTCCTTCATTGAAATTATTACCATGTAAGATTCCCAGCTGCGCAATGAGGTTACAAATATGTGCAAGAACTCCGATAGAATCTTCAAATCGTTGTGAATTGCCATAGAATTGACAGAATCCAAAACAACTATGGCCTTTTTATCGTTGTACTTCCTCAATAGGTACTCTATCTTGAGCATAACATTTTCTAGCATTGTTGGACTTTCAATATAGAGAAATTTATCTGACATCTCGCCTGCATTGGCCATTAGATGAGATATGGTATCCACGAAAAATACGCGGGAGGTATCAACCCCCAAAATTTCAAGCAAGCCAACTATGTTCTTTGAGGGAATCGTAGATGAAATGTAGAATACATACAAATCGTTCTTAGTTGCAAATATATCTACAATGGCACGAAGGGCATCAAAATATGTGTTTACATCCACATAGAGAGCTAAAGAAGAAGCAGGAGGTAATTCGCTAAGCTTATCAACAATATTGGATGATACACTCATTTATCGCACCTCCACACTACCGCCCTTGAGCAATGGGGCTAGAAGTATGCCAATTGGAGTTAAATCTAATACATACTTTGCCCTAGAATGCGTAGTACCCCTCATTTTTATTACCTGAATTGTGCGCAATAAATCTCCCCTTCTCTCTAAATTGCCCATTAATATAATTCCATCTGCTATGGCCTCTTCCACTCCGTATTGTGAATAGCCAGCAGCAGAGGGTAAGAGTTCAGATACAAGGAGCGTGGTGCATCCCATATCTGATAATGCCTTCCCCAATTGCAAGATGAATTCTCTAATTTGTTCTCTTGAAGTGAGCCTATAGCATATTGAAGTTATGCTATCTATAACTAACCTTTTTATTCCCAGTTCTTTTACTATCTTTATTATTTGCTCCACGAGTATATTTACATCCTCCAATGTGAATTCTAATTTCTCAAGTCCCAACTTTACATAAATCTCCTGCAAATCTACAAATATAAGTTTCTTCTCTTTAACTAAATTCATATCAAAAAATTCGTAAGTGCTCATATTTTCAATCAATTTCTCTGGTACTTCTGTGACAGAGATGTACATTGACCTCTCACCCATGAGCGCGCCGCGAGTCAAAAATTCCAAGCTAAGTGTGGTTTTTCCAGTTCCACAAGAGCCAGTTATTAGTACGGTATTGCCCCTAGGAATACCCCCATTCAATATACTATCTAACTCTTCGATTCCGGTCTTGCACCTCTCTCTTGTGACAATCATTACGAAATAGTAAATCCTTAACCCTATATCTAATTTTCTAAGCCAGTATTTCATTTAAATTTGAGAAATACAAATATTGCAGTGGCTCCGGCTATGAGGTACAGTACTCCTGAAAGGGTGAACAATAAGGCAGGATGCATATGGTAAATATAACCGCCAATTGCGCTGAATATCATAGCAGCTATATACGATAAGAATAAAAATACTCCAGTGTACCTCCCTCTATTCTCTATGCCCACATAATCTGCAATTAGCCCATTGCTTGATGGTTGCATTATCGCTTGGGCTGAGCCTGTCAATATTGCATAGATGAACAACG
>WAKY01000118.1 GCA_015523135.1 Candidatus Aciduliprofundum sp. | reverse complement strand
TGCACCTTGGTCAATCAAGAATGGCAATTTTGAACGATGAGTATGTGAAGAGATACGGCGGAACGCTCTTTCTGAGAATAGAGGATACGAATCCTCATAATATCTTGCCAGAAGCTTATGATATGATCCCTGAAGATTTAGAATGGCTTGGAGTGAAGGTGCATGAAATTGTAATTCAGAGTGATCGATTCGAGCTCTACTACGATTACGCCAAAAAATTGCTTGAGATGGGCAAGGCGTATATAACTACAGTGCCAGCGGAAGAATGGAGAAGATTGAAGAGTGAGGGTAAGCCCACTAAGGATAGAGATTTACCTCCAGAAGAGCACTTGGAGAGATGGGATAAAATGCTCTCAGGAGATTACGATGAAGGAGAAGCAGTTTATGCTGTGAAAACAGATTTACAGCATCCCAATCCGGCTATAAGGGATTGGGCAGCTTTTCGTATAATAAAAGATGTTGAGCATCCTCGTTTGGGTGACAGGTATATTGTTTATCCACTCATGAATTTCTCTGTGGCTGTGGATGATCATGAGCTACAATTGACCCATGTACTTCGCGGTAAAGACCACCTCAACAATACTTACAGGCAAATGTACCTCTATGATTACTTCGGTTGGAAAAAACCTGTTTACATTCATTATGGTTGGGTCACTATGCGAGATACTATACTGAAAACATCGCTCATTAAGGAAGGTATAAAAAAGGGCAAGTACATAGGTTGGGATGACCCGCGTCTCGGAACTCTAAGGGCGTTAGCAAAGCGTGGCATAGAACCTGAGGCAATAAGAAAATACTGGATCCAAGTTGGGCTAAAGGAAGTGGATATTGAGTTCTCTTGGGATACGCTGTATGCTTATAATCGTGAGCTTGTGGAGTCTAAGGCAAAGAGATACTTCTTCGTTTGGAATCCAAAAGAAGTTGAAATAAAAGGGGTGGAGGAAATAGAAGGAAAAGCTCCATTGCATCCTAACATAGATATGGGATTTAGAGAATACAAACTTTTCTCTCCAATAAAAATTTTCGTAACCATGGAAGATTGGGAGAAAATAGAAAATGGCGAGATATTTCGTCTCAAAGATCTTTGCAATGTGGTAAAGAGAGAAGGATATTTAGAATATGCAGGCAATGATTTGAACATTGTTAAGAGTGGTGCAAAGATTGTACACTGGGTACCAAGGGATTCCCTACCTTGCAAGGTTTACATGCCGGATGGTAAAATCTTGGAGGGATATGCAGAGAAATATGTGGAGAATAGCATAAATGAAATAGTACAGTTTGAGAGGTTTGGATTTACAAAAATATACAAGGATAGAGAATTAGTGGGTTATTTTGCTCATAGATAATTATGTTACATTCACATAAGATGGGAATTTCTTCAGAAGAATAACATCTCCCACAGCCTTAACCCAGCGATAGGGTACCACAACGGGCACACCATCCTCTACGAGAAGAGGATTGCTCTTTTCTATATAGAGCCCGTATATTATCTGGTCATTTACATCCAGCAAGACATCCTTTATGGTACCCAAAAGATAACCCTTATCCGTATATATCTCAAGTCCTATAAGTTCAGTTACCTCCGTCATCATTTTTGATCCCTAAGGAGTATTACCTTGCTATTATTTAAATTTTCTCACATTTAATTTAATGTACTAGCAGAAAGAATAAATAAAAGAATGGGATATCCGTTTTTATAGGTGATTAAATGAGACTTGAAGAGCATCCAGTAATAGATTTTACCAAAAGAAGAGGCAAAAAAGTTACAATTTACTTTGAAGGTAAGCCTATTGAAGCATATGAAGGTGAGCCAATTGCCGAAGCTTTGCATGCAGCAGGTATAAGGGTTTTAAATTACAGCACCGAAAAGCAGAGACCTCGCGGCCTTTTCTGCGCTATAGGAAAATGCTCCTCATGTTTAATGGTTGTTAATGGCATTCCAAATACGAGGACGTGCATAACTCTTGTGGAAGATGGTATGAGAGTTGAGAGACAGAGAGGCTCTCAGCCATTGCCTAGAGATTATAAAGCGCCACAATGGAAAGAGGCTGAGAAGCATTATGGTGATATTGTTATCATTGGTGGAGGGCCTGCAGGATTGATGGCAGGTATAAAGGCAGCGGAGAAAGGTGCAAAAGTGCTTTTGATAGATGAGCAGCCCATACTTGGTGGACAACTTGTAAAGCAAACTCACAAATTCTTTGGTAAGAGAGAACAGTTTGCTGGGGTTAGAGGCATAAAGATTGCCGAAATTTTAGCGGATGAAGCCAAGAAGAATGGAGTGGAAATTCATCTTGAAACATCTGCAATAGGCATATTTGATAATAATGGAGAGAAGCTGGTAGTTGCCGTTGAGAAAAACAAAAAGCTCCATGAGTTTCATGGTAAGGCGGTAGTCGTTGCTACTGGAGCTATGGAAAAGATGATTCCATTTGAGAATAATGATTTGCCTGGCGTGTATGGTGCAGGAGCCATACAAACTCTCATGAATACCTATGGAATAGAGCCTGGAAAGAGGGTTCTCATAGTAGGTGCTGGGAATGTTGGTGTTATTCTTGCTTATCAATTAAAACAGGCGGGAGTAAATGTAGTTGCTATTGTTGAAGCTATGCCTAGAATAGGTGCATACTTTGTTCATGCTGCAAAGGTTCGTAGGTTGGGTATACCCATTTACACGAGACATACTATCCTTCGTGCAGAGGGAGATGGAAAGGTAGAAAGAGCTGTTGTAGCACAAATAGATGAGAACTGGCAACCAATACCTGGCACAGAGAAGGTTTATGATGTTGATGTTATTGCTCTTGCTGTAGGGTTAAGACCCAGCATAGAGCTTCTGCATCAGGCGGGGGCACAGATTACATATGCTAGAGAGCTTAGTGGTTATGTTGTGCGTCATGATGAGAGAATGGAAACAACGGTTCGTGGTTTATTTGTTGCTGGGGATTCATCTGGTATAGAAGAGGCTACAACTGCTATGCTTGAGGGTAAAATAGCAGGATTATCAGCTGCGTTGCTTGTTGGTAAAGCACCTCTACAAGTTTATGATGAGATAAAGAAGGCTCAGAAAGACCTGGAAGAATTCCGCAGCGGTCCATTTGGGAAGCACATACTTGAAGGTTTAAAGAAGGTGATGATAAATGACTGAAGAATATTTGGAGAGAGGTTATTTAACCTTAGAAGATCTAAAAGAAAAAGTTGAGTTGCCCAGTGAGGAGAGGTTGCAAAGTAAGCATCCTGTAGCTGTTCCAGAGTGTCCTCAAAGGATACCATGTACTCCTTGCAAAGAAATTTGTCCTGTGAATGCAATAAAGATGGATAACCCAAATGATATCCCAGTGGTGAATTATGATAAATGTATTGGCTGCTCTCTATGCGTTCAAATTTGTCCTGGATTAGCATTCTTTATGATTCAATATAAGGGTGATAAAGCCCGTGTTACAATGCCTCATGAGTTGCTCCCAATACCAAAGAGGGGAGATGAAGTTATACTTCTCAATCGCAAAGGTGAAGAGGTTGGAAAGGGCAAGGTGGTCCTTGTAATTCCAAGAGAAAAGAGTGTTGGAGATACTCCTGTGATAACTGTGGAGATGCCAAAGGAACTTGCTTGGGAAGTCCGTGCCATAAAGGTGGTGGTTTGAATGGTTGATAAAAGCAAGGTTATAATTTGCAGGTGCAATGATGTTACTCAAAAAGATATTGAAGATTTGATAGATCAAGGCATAACAGATATTGAAATGATCAAGAGAATCACGCATATTGGTATGGGACCTTGCCAAGGTAGAACCTGTATACCTCTAGTAGCTGCAATAATAGCTAGAAAGACGGGCAAGAGTTATGATGAGATAGGTATACCTCCAACTAGAATACCTACGCAGCCAGTTCAAATGCGAATTCTGGTGGGTGATGATGATGAAGAATAAGGTTGATATAGCCATAATTGGAGGAGGCATCATCGGATTATATACCGCTTTTGAACTTGCTAAGAGAGGCGTAGAAAACATAGCAGTTTACGAAAAGAGATATATTGGTTCTGGCTCAACATTTCGATGCGGCACAGGTATTAGGCAACAATTTGGAGATGAAGCAAATATAAAGATGATGAAGAGAGCAGTGGAGAAATGGACTAATTTGGGAGATGAAATGGATTTTCCCAACTTTAAGATGGCTAAAACCGGATATCTTTTCCTGCTCTATGATGAGAAAGAAGTTAAAACTTTCAAACGTAATGTATCCTTGCAGAACTCTCTAGGAGTGCCATCAAAGGTAATAACTCCGGAAGAAGCGAGGGAAATTGTGCCAACATTGGATATAAGTGAGGTTATAGCAGCCACATTCAATCCTACAGATGGTAAGGCAAATCCATTCCTTGCAGTTTATGGATTGGCAAGAAAATTGAGGAAGATGGGTATAGAAATAAATGAATACACGGAAGTTAAGGATATTATTGTAAAAGATTCACAAGTTGAAGGTGTAAAAACCTCCAAAGGAGAGGTAAAAGCAGATATAGTTCTTAATGCTGCTAATGCTTGGGCTAAGATTTTCAACGAAAAATTGGGGTTAAATATTCCAATTGAGCCCTACAAGCATCAGGGAATAGTGAGCGAGCCATTTAAGCTTGGTGAGATAAAACCTATGGTTGTATCATTCAAGTATGGGGGTGCGTATTTCACTCAGAAGGCAAATGGAGGCCTTATAGGAGGCATAGCACTTAAATATGGACCTACTTGGGATTTGACACCAACATATGAGTTCTTGAGAGAAGTATCAAAGAACTTTACGAGGATAATTCCTGCTTTGAAGCACATTTCCATAATAAGGCAGTGGGGCGGTTACTATGCAGAAACTCCTGACCATAATGCTGTGATAGGAAAGATAAAGGAAATTGAAGGATACTATCTTGCAGCAGGATTTTCAGGGCATGGATTTATGCTAGCTCCTTCGGTTGCAGAGGGTATGGCCGATTTAATCACCAAGGGTCATACAAATTTGCCATTTGACTTCTACGACCCATACAGATTTGAGCGTGGGGAGTTGAGGGAACAGGCAGTTCAAATGGGATAAATTTTTCTTTTTCTTTAGGAAATTATTAAATCCCTCATTGTAATCCCCTGTCTGATGCCCTATGTTTGAGATAGTAGATAAAAAGGTACTTGCTCCAAATATAAAGTGGATTCGTGTGAAGGCACCTCTAGTCACAAAGAATGCCAAGGCTGGTCAGTTTATAGTTCTTCGCCTTCATGAGAAGGGAGAGAGAATTCCACTGACTCTTTTCAAGTGGCACAAGGAGGATGGAACTATTGAGCTTGTTTTTCAGGAGGTTGGAAAAACCACATACGAGCTAGGCTCTTATGAGCCTGGGGATAAGATAATGGATATTGTAGGTCCACTTGGAAAACCAACGCACATTGAGAATTATGGAACTGCCATAGTTGTAAGCGGTGGTGTAGGTGCACCAATAGGGTATGCTGTAACTCGTGCATTAAAAGAAGCAGGAAACCATGTGGTGAGTATAATAGGATTTAGAAATAAGCAGTATGTCATTTTGGAGGATGAATTCAGAAAAGTTAGTGATGAATTGTTAATTACCACAGATGATGGCAGCTATGTGCGTAAGGGCTTTACCACGGATGTTCTAAAAGAGTATCTAGCTAATGGAGGTAAGGCAGATTATGTTTTCACTGTAGGGCCTGTTATAATGATGAAGCTCATTGCCGATATAACGAGGAAGTATGGAATAAAGACAGATGCAAGCTTGAATCCAATTATGGTGGATGGTACTGGTATGTGTGGTGCCTGCCGTGTGACCGTTGGGGGAGAGATAAAATTTGCATGCGTAGATGGTCCCGATTTTGATGCTCATCAGGTGAATTTTGATGAGCTTCTCACAAGATTGACTGAGTATAGAGAAGAAGAGAGACTTGCAATGGATAGATATGTGAAGGGGGTGCATTAAAATGGCAAAACCAATAAAAAAGAAGAGAATTGCAGTACCTGAGCAAGATCCTAAGGCTAGAATTCATAATTTTGATGAAGTGGCATTAGGTTATACATTTGAGCTGGCTAAGGAAGAAGCATCTCGCTGCCTTCAATGTCCTTATAATTTTGCTCCATGCATAAAGGGATGCCCGGTTAATGTCAATATTCCTGGCTTTATAAAGAAGATTCTAGAGGAGGATATAAAGGGTGCTTTGGAAGTAATTCACGAGACAAATTCTCTTCCAGGCATAACAGGTAGGGTTTGCCCTCAGGAAGAGCAATGTGAGATGAACTGTGTCATGGGCAAGCTCGGAGATAAGGTGAACATTGGTAAGCTTGAAAGATTTGTAGCAGATTATGCTAGAGAGCATGGCATTATGCCTGAGACAAAGATAGCGCCCAAGAATGGAAAGAAGGTTGCTATAGTTGGTTCTGGACCAAGTGGATTAACAGCCGCTTCTGATTTGATAAAGATGGGCTACGATGTCACTGTTTATGAAGCACTCCATGAGCCAGGAGGTGTATTGATTTATGGAATTCCTGAATTCAGGTTGCCTAAGGACATTGTTAAATATGAGGTCAAATACCTCAAAATGTTAGGTGCAAAGATTGAGACAAATGTAGTTATAGGTAAGACTCTTAGCTTATACGATTTGACAAAGGAGTATGATGCAGTGTTCTTGGGTACTGGAGCGGGAACTCCTAAATTCTTGAATTTACCAGGAGTGAATTGTAAGGGAATTTACAGTGCAAATGAATTTTTGACAAGGATAAATTTAATGAAGGCCTACAAGTTCCCAGAGTACGACACACCTATAAAAGTTGGAAAGCGCCTTGCAGTTATAGGAGCGGGTAATGTTGCTATGGATGCAGCTCGCAGCGCTTTGCGTGTTGGCTTTGAGGAAGTTTACATCCTCTATCGTAGAACCCGTGAGTACATGACAGCCAGGCAAGAAGAGATTCACCATGCAGAAGAGGAAGGTGTGAAATTCATGTTTCTTGTTAGTCCAGTGGAGTTCATAGGAGATGAGAACTGCAATGTTAAGGTCGTAAAGCTTATAATGAATAAACTTGGTGAGCCAGATTTATCTGGAAGAAGAAGGCCGGAACCAATTCCAGGTAGTGAGTTTGCATTGGAGGTAGATGCAGTGGTGTTTGCAATAGGTCAGAGACCGAATAAGGTTCTTTATCAGGAAGTGCCAGAATTGAAAACTACGAAATGGGGTACCCTGGTTGTAGATGAGAAGTATCGCACAACTATGCCAGGAGTATTTGCAGGAGGAGATGCAGTGCGTGGAGAAGCAACAGTGGTCTTAGCCATGGGCGATGGAAAGAGGGCCGCTAAGGCAATTGATGAGTACATAAGAACGGGTGAATGGCCTAAAGAGATAAATCAAAAAACCTTCTAATCTTTTATTTTTGGAAAAACACAAATATTTGATGTGCCATGCATAGAAGATGAAAGAAGATCTAGAAAACATAAAAAAATTAGCGGATGAAGCAAGAAAAGAGATTCTTGCTATTTTGGAAGATTATGGCAAAGAAGCTGCAAAGACCGTTCAAATGGGCGCCTATGGTGCACCATCATCCCTTGTTGATGTTAGAGCTGAAAACAGAATAATTCAAATGGTTAAAGAGGGGGATATGCCTTACAATATATTTACTGAAGAAGCGGGGTTTATTGATAGGGGATATGAGAGAACGATAATTGTGGACCCTCTAGATGGCTCATATAATGCTGAGAACGGAATACCATTTTATGCAGTATCAATTGCCATAGGAAAAAAGAATTTGCAGGATGTGGAGTATGGGCTTGTTAAGAATGTTCCTTTAAATGTTGATTATTGGGCGATAAAGGGTGAAGGAGCATACAAGAATGGGGAAAAATTAAAGGTTGATGGTAAGAAAAATCTTTATGTAATCTATCTTGGCAAGAAAGCGCATAAGCAATCGTTTGAGCTTGCTCAGAAAATCAGAAGAACTCGTGCTTTGGGCTCAGCAGCTTTAGAGATGTGTATGGTTGCAGAGGGCATAGCTGACATGTTCATTTACAAATTCAAAGAGAATGGTTATCTAAGGATAGTGGATATTGCTGCAGCTTATTTAATTGTAAAAGAAGCAGGAGGGGTTGTAGTAGATGAAACATTAAAGCCCTTGGATATGGAGATTCTTGGAATGGAGAGAAAGAGTGTCATAGCAGCGGCAAATCCCGAACTTTTGGAGGTGCTTAGATGAAGTATGGGTTAATAGCCAATCCAGAGAAAGAGGAATGCATAAAATTTGCAAAGAAAATATTTGAAAAAGTTAACCCGGTGGTGGAGGAGAAAACAGCTAGAGCTCTTGGTATAAATGGCATTCCAATTGAGGATATGAATGTGGATGTCATAATCACTGTCGGTGGAGATGGGACTATTCTTTTAGCATTGCAGAGGGCTCGCGGCAAAATATTAGGGGTGAATATGGGGCTTTTGGGCTTTTTAACTGAGATAAATCCTGAAGAAATAGATAGTGCTATAAATAAAATTGAAAATGGAGATTATTTTTTGGATAGAAGAATGAAAATAAAGGTAATTTTAAATGGTAAGAGACTTTACGATTGTACAAATGAAGTAGTTATACACACAGCTGAGATAGCAAAGCTTAGGAGTTATATTGTATTTTATGAAAAAGAATTACTAGAGGAGTTTAGGGCTGATGGACTCATTGTGGCAACTCCCACGGGATCCACCTCTTATGCTTTAAGTGCTGGAGGGCCCATTTTACATCCAAATTTAGAAGGAATGGTTTTGACGCCTATAGCTCCATTTAAGAAGTATCCTAAATCGTTTGTTCTTCCTGCTGGTAAAATGAGGATAACACTAAAAGATGGTAAATCGAATCTTTTAGTTTTGGATGGGCAACACAGTGTTAAAATTTCCAATGATGATGTAGTGGAAATAGAAAAATCTGAGAATTATGCTGAGTTCATAAGGTTCACAAATTCAACGATAAAGAGGATAAGGGAGAGATTGATAGGGTGAATAATGTGTGGAAAATAAAGAAAGAGGTACTCAAATTAATAATGGAATCTTCCAAATCCTCATACCCAAACGAATTTGGAGCATTTTTGAGAGCAAAGCATAACATAATTTACGAGATAATTCTTCTCCCAGGTACTGTTTCTGGAGGTAGTAGCGTTCTTTATAATCTTCTTATGAAACCAATTGATTTCACTATTGTTGGCTCTGTGCACTCTCATCCATCCGGTTTTCCCATACCCTCGCAAGCAGATTTGGATATGTTTTCTAAAACAGGAGATATTCATATTATTGTTGCTTATCCCTACACTATGGATTCTTGGAAGGCATATAATAGAAGGGGTGAGGAAATAGAGGTAAAGGTAATTTGAAATATTTTGAGTTAATAAAGGATAGTATGAATCTCAGGGAAATTGGCGATTTAATAGAAGAAGAGCTCTATGAGAAGGATTCTGTTAGAGAAATAGCTATAAAGTCAGCGAGAGTAATAACGAGAATGTCTTCCCAATCAATAATAATGATGCATAGGCAAGAGGATGAAAACGAAATAATAAGGAAGTTGAAGGAAGAGGTATGGCATCTTAAGAGTTTATTAACCAATCAATATCCTGATCTCCTATACTCTGGCTTTGTGCAGAATGCATTTCAAGAATACTGTGAATCTCAAATATTTAGAGCAATAATTCAAGGTAAGCCAATACCTTCACACAAGGATCTTGGAATAAATTCAGAAGCCTATTTAATGGGGATGGGAGATGTTGTGGGTGAATTGAGAAGGGAAGTTCTTGAATCAATTAAAATTGAAAATTTTGAAAGGGCAGAAGAATATCTAAAAATAATGGAGGAAATATATGAGATGCTTATGCGCTTCAATTATCCTTCTGGGCTTGTTCCCCTTAAACCTAAACAGGATACTGCCAGGGTGTTGATTGAAAAGACAAGAGGAGAGCTAACCATGGCTCTGATGGCAGAAAAAATTGCAAAAAAGATGGAAAACAAGAAAAATTAAATATCTGCATTATTTTGATAATCTGTGGATGAGCCTACAAAAATTGTTGTTATGGGAGAAGATCCGGAGAGCATTGCTCAAGATTATATGGATAAGCCAATTATTGTGATTTATCCTAAGGGAAAAAGACCTCGAGCAGATTTTCTTTTAAAGAAAAATGTGAGTAGAATATTTTCCGATTATGCTAAATATCCAGATATAGAAGATTTAGGGTTGATAAAAGATACAATTTTTTATTTATTGAATTCCTCTTACATAAATTCTAGAGATAGAGTTCTTGTATTATTTTCAAAAGAAGGCGAAGAGCATAAACTATTTTTTGATATGAGCAAGATGAATTTACCAATGTTGATAAATATGATTTCAGATAGAATAAATGGAGAAATTGTAGAGAATGTCTTAAAACTTGCCATGTCTATCGTGAAAAAGGGTAGAGAAGGCACACCAGCAGGTGCGCTCTTCATAGTTGGAGATACGAGCAATGTTAAAAATTATGTAATTCAAAAGATAGCCAATCCCATAGTTGGAATAGATATGGAGATGAGAAGTATTTTGAACGAGGATAATTTTGATACCTTACGAGAATTTGCCATAATGGATGGAGCCACGCTTATAGACAATGATGGATATGTGGTTTCTACTGGAGTTTATGTTAAAAATTTGTCAATTGAAGAATGGCTAATGGACGGATTTGGAGGAAGACATCTTGCTGCAAGGTCAATAACAAAATTAACGAAGGCTATAAGTCTTGCAG
Source organism: Candidatus Aciduliprofundum sp. (assembly GCA_015523135.1). Classification (GTDB taxonomy): domain Archaea; phylum Thermoplasmatota; class Thermoplasmata; order Thermoplasmatales; family Aciduliprofundaceae; genus Aciduliprofundum. Next base: position 1,764 of record WAKY01000118.1, on the reverse strand, counting down.
TTTCTGCAGAAGGCACAATAAGTATATATAGAGATGGAGAAAAGATATACGAGCTTAATGATTTTTAAGATTTTAACTCAATTTCAATATGTATTCCATCTGGAATCTGAATGCGCATGAGTTGTCTTAGTGCCCTTTCATCTGCATCTATATCTATTAATCTTTTATGGATACGCATTTCCCAGCGCTCCCAAGTTTCACTTCCTTCACCATCGGGAGCTTTGCGTACAGGCACTACAAGCCTCTTTGTTGGTAAAGGGATAGGTCCATGGAGCTCTACACCTGTTCTCTCAGCAATTTTCTTAATTTGATTGCAAACTTCATCCACTTTTTTATGGTCGGCACCACTTAGCCTTATTCTGGCTTTATATACAGCCATTTATCTCACCAAAAATTAAAAAAATTAGAGGGTTTTTTTCTCCACTTCTATGCACTGGCCTGCAGCTACAGTTTGACCCATATCTCTAACCGCGAATCTTCCAAGCTGTGGTATCTCTTTAACTGGTTCTATGACCATAGGTCTGGTAGGCACGATCTTTACTACGGCAATGTCTCCAGTCTTCAAGAAATCAGGATGGTCCTGCTTTGTCTGACCAGTGCGTGGATCTAATGTTCTTATGAGCTCTTCAAATCTGCAGGCAACCTGTGCTGTGTGGGCGTGGAACACGGGTGTGTATCCAGGAGCTATAACGCTTGGATGGTTGAGCACAACGATCTGTGCGGTAAAGCTCTTTGCCACAGTAGGTGGATTTGTTGTATGGCCGCAGACATCTCCTCTCTTTATATCTTTCTTACCTATACCTCTAACATTAAATCCTATATTGTCGCCTGGATATGCTTCCTTCATTGGCTCATGGTGCATTTCAATGCTCTTGACTTCTCCACTCTTGTTTGCTGGCATGAATATAACTTTGTCTCCAACCTTGAGCACGCCTGTCTCTACTCTTCCAACTGGAACGGTACCAATGCCTGTAATGCTGTAAACATCCTGTACAGGTATACGCAGAGGCTTATCGGTTGGTTTTGGTGGAACACTCAAGTTATTAAGTAAGTCAAGAAGAGTTGGACCTTTCCACCAAGGCATATTATCGCTCTTCTTCATTATGTTATCTCCTTTGTATGCGGAGATTGGCACGAATGGAACATTCTTCCATCCAACTGCTGCTAGTAGCTTCTCTACCTGCTCCTTAACTTCATTGAACCTCTTTTCATCGTAAGGTGGCTTTGTTGCATCCATCTTATTGATGGCTACAATCATCTGTGGCACTCCTAGAGTTCTTGCAAGGAATATGTGCTCCTTTGTTTGCTCCATAACACCTTCAGGAGCGGCCACAATAAGAACTGCTGCATCTGCCTGAGATGTACCAGTGATCATATTCTTAACAAAGTCTCTGTGACCAGGAGCATCGATGATCGTGAAGTAATATTTATCAGTCTCAAATTTCCTGTGAGCAACATCAATGGTCAAGCCCCTTTCTCTCTCTTCTTTGAGCCTGTCCATAACGAAGGCAAATTCAAATGTGCTCTTTCCGAGTTTCTCTGCTTCCTGTCTGTACTGGTCTATAACTCTCTGATCTATCTCTCCGTGCTCATAGAGTAATCTACCTACTGTTGTAGATTTACCGTGGTCAACATGGCCGATGAACACGATATTCATATGTGGTTTTTTATCTGCCATTTTTCATACCTCCTTCTTTTTCCCATATATGCATTATATATAAATCCTTTTCCTCATAACTCTGCATAATACTTCTCATCATAGGG
>WAKY01000117.1 GCA_015523135.1 Candidatus Aciduliprofundum sp. | reverse complement strand
CCAAGCCATTCTAAATCTTCAGGGATCATATCATAAGCTTCTGGCAAGATATTATGAGGATTCGTATCCTCTATTCTCAGAAAGAGCGTTCCGCCGTATCTCTTCACATACTCATCGTTCAAAATTGCCATTCTTGATTGACCAAGGTGCATAGGACCAGAAGGACTCGGAGCTAGGCGCATTCTTACCTCACCATGAACATCGGGCAAATCTTCCAATTCCTTCTTCTCCTCTTTCTTCTTCTTTTCCAAAAGCTCGGGCGCTATTTCTTCAAGCTCTTCCCTCTGCTCCTCTAAGCTCAGAGAATTTACATTTTCCACAATTTTTTTAACCTCCCCTATTAACTCCTTAGCTCTAGAGCGCAGAGAAGGATTCTCAGCCATAATCTTTCCCATAACCGCTTTATAATTTGCCTTACCTTCGTGAAGAATTGCATTCTGAAGCGCGTACTTGAGAATGATGTTGCGTAGATCTTCCATGTGCAGGGATATGTGGAGATATTGATAAAGTTTTTCAGACTCTATTGATTATGCCCTTTAGCAGTGTATATAAATTGGTGTAAAAATTTTATAAAGTTCAAACATTAATAATATACACTTTTTCTATATGGATAAGTTTTGAAATTCAAATTAATTGTTATAAGACAAGGTTTTTAATATCAAATCACTTAAGTCCCTATTTTACCTCACATAACAGAGGAATAAGAATTTTCTTTGAAGACTTTACTTAAAATTAGGTATTCTATAATTGAGGTCATTATCGCAAAAAAGCCAAAGATGAATAGAATTAGCCAATTAGAGTAACAATCCAAAAGATAGCCCATTAGAGGTAATCCTATAACTGTTGGAAGAGTAAGAATCAAGTCTTTAAAATTGTTTACCTTTGCTCTTACATTTCTAGGCACAAGTTTTTGATACCATACGCTATAGGGTATGTTTATAGTCTCAGAGAACAAACCCTTTAAAAATAAAAGTGTAACCATAAACAAAATCAGTACACCAGTAGGAGATAGAAGAGTAAGGGATGTAAAAAGCATAACACATCCTTCTCCGATGGAGCCTATGGCTAAGTAATTTAACAATTTACTTTTTCTTTTTTTACCTAGTATTAAGCTGCCACCCACAATCATACCAATCAATTCAGCAATATAAAAGAAGGATAAAGAAAAAGAGCTTGAACTTGTGTACTTTACAGCAATAGTAGGAATTACAACAATAAATCCTGAGAGTGTAAGGTTAAAGAATACTCCAAAAATTATGGTGTATAAAATTAATCTTTCATTTTTAATAAAGGACCATGCATCCTTTGTATCCCTCAACAAATGTATTTTCTTCACTTTTTCAAACTTAGCGTATCCTTTCAAGCCAAGATATATGATCACAGAAGAGATTAGAAAAGATATTGCATCAATTCCAAACAAATAACCCCACAAAACTATATGAAATCCAAATCCTGCTATTAAATAGCCACCGATGAGGGATGCATTTACTGACATTGATAGGAGAGCGTTATGTTTGTCAAGATTTTCATGAACTATGTCTGGCAAGAGCGAAAAACTCGCAGGATTAAAGAAAGATTCTCCAATGCTCACACCTATAATTGCCATTATAAGGAAGTAAATAAAGTAGGAATTTGCTATGAAATAAGACAGAGAAACACAGCCCATAATAATTGCCATAATAAGATTGGAATACACCAGATTACTAACCCTGTTTGTTTTATCTATAACATATCCTGTAAAACCAGTTGATACTATCCAAACAAGGAATTCTATGGATACAATCAAACCAAAAATAAAAGATGAGCCGGTGATATATAATATAATAAGAGGTACTAACAATGTTCGAATACCATCACCTATTGCGGAGATTGAGGATGATGATAACAGGGCATTAAATTCTTTATTTTTCATTTCTTTCCCCTTAATATTGAGTTTCTCCATAAATATTTTTGTAAGTGCTCATCTCACGCCTCAACGTAAAAGAGGCAAAAAAAGAATATTAAACTTGCTAATATAGATATTGATATATTTGCAAAAGTATTTATACATCTCTCGGTCCTATTCTACCCACATAACAGTCACAGAAAAACTTACAATCCCAGCTTCTCAACAATCATCCCAACCAGCTCCTCAACCCCCTCCCCTCTCTTCGCAGAAATCTTCATCCTCGGAGAATCGGCGCGGATCAAATCTGCCTTGTTTTCCAACTCTAAAACTGGAATGTTGAAGTCCCTCTTAAGTTCATCAAGAAGACGAAGTTGCTCCTCCATACCATATCCACAGGTCTCAGAGGGGTCTAGGAGAAAGATTATAAGATGCGCCAGGTACTTCAGGGCGAGAATTGCCTGCTTCTCAATCTTGTTCCTCCTCTCCAGAGGCCTATCAAGGAGT